>JBKKDD010000270.1:0-3613 GCA_046708705.1 Miltoncostaeaceae bacterium
ATCCCGCCGACAGCCGGGGCCCTTCTGCAGGAGGGCATCGATCTGGCGGTGATCGCCAACGCCCTCCGAGCCCTCGCGGCGTAAGGGCGCGCGGCAGGATTCGTGGAGTCGAAGCGTCTCATCGATCGGGGCCGTCGACTGCCCGGGCCGGATCGTGGGCAGCCCTGGCCGCCCGTGGGCGACCGGAGCCTGCGCCTGGTGGGTTGCCCAGATGGGTTCGCCCGGCAGCACCACGGTTCCGTAGTTCACCGTGGGTGATTCTGTGTCTTGCCCGGATGTCTCCGTCACAGGCGCGACAATGATGGCATTGTCCTGGCTATTCGGAGAGATCGGTGAACCGATGATGTGGTGGGTCCGCGACGGGTGGAGCTGGTGGGCGTGGCTTGTGATGAGCCTCAGCATGGTCGCCTTCTGGGCGGTCGTCGCATGGGCCGTCGTCGCGGTCCTGAGACGTTCGCGAAGTCACGACGTTCGCTCACCTGATGCGCGGGTGATTCTCGATGAGCGCTTTGCCCGCGGCGAGATCGACACGGATGAGTACCACGCGCGACTTGAGATGCTGCGTCGCGTTGGACGTGCTTCGACGTCTGACCCGATGCAGTGAGGGGCGGTAGCCCACCCTGTGGGGCTTTTGATGCAGTACTTCGCAGAGGGGTGATCGAACCGACGATGAGTAACGCTTCAGCCACAGCTTGCCATCGCAGACGCGTTCTTGTGATCGCAAATGAGACGTGTGCCAATCCCAGCCTCTGCACACGTGTGCGCGACCATGCAGGCCACGGTGGTGAGGTGCTGGTGGTGGCCCCCGTGCTGAACGCACCCGTCCGTGACGAAGTCTCCGACGACGACGCCTGCCGCAGGGCCGAGCAACGGCTCGCCCATTCTGTCGCGACCCTCGCCGAACTCGGTTTGCATCCGCGTGGTGAAGTCGGCGACGCAGACCCGGTCCGTGCGCTCCAGGACGCACTCGTCAGCTTCGCCGCAGACGAGGTGATCATCGCAACGCACCCGGACGAGCAGTCGAACTGGCTCGCGGGGGGTGTGGTGGATACGGCCCAGGCCCAGTTTCACCTTCCGGTGACCCACATTGTTGTCGATGTCGGGACGCCTACGCATTCCGCGCCATCACGGTAGCGTCTCAGGTCTGAGACACGGACAGGTCGGCACATGTGAGCGCCTCCCAACTGAGCAAACCGACGGACGTCGCGGAGGCCGTGGTGCGCATGGCGTCGGCCCCCACTTCCGACGCCTTGGTTGCGAGCATTGCCGATGCGTGGCGAAGTGCGACGAGTGCCAGCATCGGACTCGTCTTCGTGGGTGATGATGCTGCGGGTTGGACAGTCGCGGTGGTGAGCCCCGCGGGAGTAGAGGCAACCTCCAAGGCAGGCGAGGTGCTTGCGGGGATTCTCGTTGACGGGGTTGTCAGGCCGATTGATGACCGCGCTCTGTCCCCCACAATCACGGTACCGGGCGGCGCGCTTGTCGGCGCCGGCCTCGGCGTTCGCATCGCGCCTGCCGGAGGGCATGCACATCTCCTTGTCGCGCTGGGAGTGACTGATGAGCCTGCGGAATCGCGCATTGATACGGCACGTGCAGTCGCGGCAATGAGCGCGATGGCGCTCGAGCGTAACGCCGCTCGAGCACAGGCTGACGTCGTGCGCTCCAAAGCCCTCAAGCTCGCCTCGGCGGGGATGGTCTTCTCGTCAGAGCTCAACCTCGACGATGTTTTGCAGCGGGTCGTCGATACGGCCTGCGATGTCCTGGGGGCCAAACACGCGGCGCTTGGGGTGCTGGACGCCCAGCGCACCGGGCTTGCGAACTTCGTCACATCGGGGCTCAGCGACGAACAGCGACGCGCGATCGGCGAGCTCCCGCGGGGACGTGGACTGCTGGGCTTGCTCATCTCTGACGCCCGCCCGGTCCGCATCGCGGCGATCGCGGATGATCCGCGCTCAGCCGGATTCCCACCGGGACATCCTCACATGACG
Organism: Miltoncostaeaceae bacterium; assembly: GCA_046708705.1. Taxonomy (GTDB): domain Bacteria; phylum Actinomycetota; class Thermoleophilia; order Miltoncostaeales; family Miltoncostaeaceae; genus CALMEC01. The sequence goes on from JBKKDD010000270.1 coordinate 1,989, forward strand.
ACATTCCTGGGGGTCCCAATCCGGGTCGGCGCGAAGGTGTTCGGGAACCTGTACGTGACCGACAGGATCGACGGTCCGTTCACCGACGAGGACGAGCTCGTCGCCCTGACGCTCGCCGCTCAGGCGGCGGTTGCGATCGGCAACGCGCAGCGTTACAGCGAGCAGGAGCAAACGGCGCTCCGCGCAGCCCAGGACCGCGAACGGGCGACCGCCGACGGTTGGCGGCGGGCGATTGAGGCGCAGGAGGCCGAGCGTGCGCGCATTGCCCGTGAGCTTCACGACGAGGCCGGCCAGGAACTCACAGCGCTTGCGCTGCAGCTGCGCGTCATGGACGACCATGTCACCGATGATCCCGGCCGGGCGCACCTGGTCGAGGGGCGCCACGCCCTCGCGCGGACGTCCGCCAACCTCCGGGCGCTTGCCATCGAGCTTCGTCCGTCCGGGCTTCAGGAACATGGGCTGGCGAGCGCCATCGAACGGCAGGCTGCGCGGTTGCAGGAATCGAGCGAGATCGTGATCGATGTCGCCGTGGCGGCGATTCCCGTCGGCCTCGGGGAGGCATTCGAGATCGCGCTGTTCCGCGTCGTGCAGGAGGCCTTGACGAATGTCGTGCGCCACAGCGGCGCGAACCGTGCGAGCGTCGTCGCCAGCCTCCGCGACGGTAAACTGCGCGTGGTCATCGAGGACGATGGAAAGGGTTTCGACCCGTCAGCCCCGACGGACCGCTTGGGGCTGACGGGTATCCGCGAGCGCATCCAACTTCTTGGCGGTGGGCTCCGGATCGAGTCGGCCCGTCGGGCCGGCACCACGGTGGTCGTCGAACTGGAGGTCCCCAATGGCTGAATCGATTCGGGTCATGATCGTCGACGACCATGCCGTGCTGCGGAGTGGCCTCCGGCTTGTGATCGAACGCGAAGACGGACTTGAAGTCGCTGGAGAAGCCGGCACTGCCGAGGACGCGGTCCGGTCGTTCGAGCGCTTCCAGCCGAATCTCGTCTTGATGGACCTCGAGATGCCGGGGATTGGAGGGCTTGCCGGCGTCAAACGGCTCCAAGAACTTCATCCTGACGTCTCGGTGGTGGTGCTCTCGATGCATGGCGAAGCGGATGATGTTCGTCGCGCCTTCGAAGCGGGGGCGAGCGGATACGTCCTCAAGACCGCGGTCGACGAAGAACTCATCCGCGCGATCCGGGCCGTCGCCAGCGGGGAGCGGTACCTGCATCCGTCGCTCGGCGCGGTGCTCGCTCAGCCGGTTCAGTCGCGTGGCGCCATCGACGAACTCTCGTCACGCGAATGTGAGGTGCTCCGCCTCCTCGCGTTGGGTCATACGAATCAAGAAATCGCGCAGCAGCTTTACGTCAGCGTCCGCACGGTGGAAAGTCACCGATCGCACATCATGACCAAACTCCGAGCGGCTTCCCGCGCCGAGATGGTCCGCCATGCGATCGCAGGTGGGTTGCTCGAAGAACCTGAGTAGCAAGGCTGCACGCTGTCCTATCCACGCCGATCACGAACTCGCCGCGCTCCCGCAACTCCATCAGACACCCCTCTACACCAGGACTCCTTTTCAGGAGCCGAACCCTGAAAACCGCGCGACAGGACTGTGACGGGTCAGACCACCAGAG
>JBKKDD010000271.1:0-11210 GCA_046708705.1 Miltoncostaeaceae bacterium
CGCCGGGGCAACCGGCGCGCGAGGGATCAGTATTCAGGCGGCACCGACACACGCCTGCCATCGCGAGGAGACTCAAGCGGTGGGGCAGGTCGTGCGGGGAGTAGGCGGGAATGCCCGACGAGCCTTCACACGGGGTCTCCAGCGTCCTCGGAGGTTTCGGCTCTCCGTGGGAGGCGAGGTCGACGATCAAACTCGGTCCGCCACCTCGTTCGGGGACGTTTCCCCCAACGTTTCCCCCAACGTCTCAGTCGTCCCCCCAACGTCCCGCAACGTCGTTAAACGCAGAACCTCTACGTTGAGGGAACTTGAGGGTTGGGCCGTGAAGTGCTGCTTTTCCAGGAACTTCCCGAAGCCGGAGGCGGGACTCGAACCCGCGACCTGCCGCTTACAAGGCGGCTGCTCTACCAGCTGAGCTACTCCGGCGTGGGCCAGAGGGTATCGCGCGTGGCCGAGTCCCTCCCACTGGGCGCCGCACGCCGTTCGGGCGAAGGCTGACCGGGGAAATGTTCGCCCGGCGGATAAGGAGCCGGGCGATGTTTGGGCCGACAGTGGGTGGTACTGGTCACCGAGGAGTTCTCGCCGACGAGACTCCCACTCGCCCGAGGAGGAGGCGCACCGATGTCGTCATATGCCGCACGCCTCCCGACCGCGCCGCGGGTCGGCTTCAAACGACCCAAGCTCGACCGTGACCGCGTCGTCCGGGTCACCCGTGACCGGTGGGTCGAGTGCAAGCGGATCATGCAGCTCGCATGCCCGCTGATCATGGTCCCGTCCCCCGTGCGCGAGGCGCTGGCGAGGATCTGACGGGCGTCGCCCGGCCTGCCGCCTACCTCAGGTCGATGACCTCGCGGCTCTTGAGGTGGCTGCCGACCTTGCGCTTGACGCGCTGCAGGGCGTTGTCGACGGTTTTCGGGGTGCAGCCTTGGATGGCGGCGATCTCCTCGTAGCTTCGCCCCTCCAGGTACATCCCGAGCACCTTGTGCTCGAGCTCCGACAGCGCGGTGCCCAGGCAATCGAGGAGGCTTCGCAGCTCCTGGGTCGAGATGGCCTGCGTCATCGGGTCGGACACGGGATCTCCGGCGAGCACCTCGGCCAGCGTCGCCTCCTGCTCGCCGCTACCGGCGCGCGAGTGGCTGAAGCTGATGTACGAGTTGAGCGGCGAGTGCTTGTTGCGCGACGCGGTCTTGATCGCGGTGATCATCTGCCGTGTGACGCACAGCTCGGCGAACGAGCGGAAGGACGCCTCGCGCTCCTCCTTGTAGTCGCGCACCGCCTTGACGAGGCCGATGAGCCCCTCCTGGACCAGATCCTCGATCTCACCGCCGGCGAGGAAGTACGAGTTCGCCTTGAGACGGACGAAACCACGGTAGCGCTCGATGATCGCCTCCGTGGCGACCCGATCGCCCGCGCGAGCGCGCCGGATGAGGGCGCGATCATGATTCTCGACAAAAGATCGAGCCTGGATCTGTTCGGCGGTCGCTTGGTGATACATCCACGCCCCCCAGCGGAAGAATTGTTTACCAGAAAGAGATCTCGCGATTCTCGCACAAGCCTCAGGTTCAAGTTGAAGTTTGGGTTTTCGCGAGTGGCGGCATTCTGGGCTGCGAGTACCGGGTTTGTCAAATGGCGATGTTTGCAAATAGCGGGATTTATTTCGTGCGGGTTGTCTCGAAGAGCAGGAGCGCCGCCGCGACGGACAGGTTGAGGCTTGTGACGTGCCCCACCATCGGGATTCGGACCAGGCGATCGCACATCGAGCGCACCCGGGGGCGCAGCCCCTCGCCCTCGGCGCCGATCACGACGATCGCGTCGGAATCCCAGTCGAGCGCACGGTAGTCGTCGGTCGCGTCCTCGTCGGCGCCGATCACCCATCGCCGGGGGCTCTTGGCGTCGTGCAGGAAGCTCGCCAGGTTCTCGACCCGCGCCACGCGGATGTGCTCGACGGCGCCCGCCGACGTCTTGCAGACCACACCCGTGACGTCGGGGCTCCCCCGACGTGCGATCACGATGCCCGCGGCCCCGACGCCGTCGGCGACACGCGCGACGGCGCCCAGGTTGCGCGGGTCCTGGATGCGGTCCAGGCAGATCACCGGCCCGTCGGCGTCGAGGACGTCACGCGTCTCCGCGTACGGGTAGGGATCGGCGAACGCCACGATCCCCTGGTTGTCGCCGGTGCCGGCCGCCGTCCCGAGCGCCGCCCGGTCGCAGATCGTCGGCCTCAGTGCCGCCACCCAGGGCTCCTTCGCCAAGTCCGCGAGGGCACGCACCTCGTGGACGCGACGGCGACCCGCCGCGACGAGCTCGCGGACCGGGTTGCGGCCGTAGACGACCTCCAGGCTCATCGGCGGGGGGCGTCCAGGAGTTCGTGGATGAGCTCAACCATCAACGAGAGCCTAAGGGTCGCCCCGGAAGTCGTTCTCAGGCCCGATAGACCTGCTGGCCCTCCGCGGTGTCGCGGACCTCGAATCCCAGGGCCCGGATCGCGTCGCGCAGACGATCCGACGCGGCGAAGTCACGGCCCGCGCGTGCGGCGGTCCGCTGCTCGGCCAGTTGGCGCACCTGATCGGGCAGCGCGTCCTCGACGGCATCGAGCGACGTCAGCGCAAACACGTCGAGCAGCTCCAGCAGCATCCGTTTGGCCTCGCGAAGCTGGTCGGCCCCCGGGCGCTCGGTCTCGACGGCGTGGTTGACCGCGCGCACGATGCCGTCCAGGGCGGCAAAGGCCGTCGGCGTGTTGAAGTCGTCGCGAAGCGCGGCGAAGAAGTCCGTATGCGCCTGCACCAGGGCCCGCGTCAGCTCGTGGCGGGTGCCCTCGCCGGGGGATGCGATCGCAGCGTCCAGTGCGCGCAGCCCGTTGCGGATGCGGTCGCAGCGGTGGCCCGCCTCGATCAGGCGCTCATCCGAGAACGGGAGCTTGGAGCGGTAGTGGCTCGTCAGGAAGTACGCGATGATCGTCTCGCGCGGCCAGGCATCCAGCACCTCGTGGAGCGCGGCGATGTTGCCGACGCTCTTGGCCATCTTCTCGCCCGCCAGCTCCAGCATCTCGTTGTGCATCCAGATCTTGGCGAAGGGCCGGTCGCGGGCGCCCTCTGACTGGGCGATCTCGTTCTCATGGTGCGGGAAGACCAGGTCGAGGCCCCCGCCGTGGATCTCGAACTCCACCCCCAGCAGGGCCTCGGCCATCGCGCTGCACTCGATGTGCCAGCCCGGTCGCCCCGGCCCCCAGGGCGACTCCCAGAATGTGTCCTCGCCGGGCTTGTGCCCCTTCCACAGGGCGAAATCCAGGGCGCGCTCCTTGCCCTCGCCCGGCTCATCGCTTCGCAGCTCGTCGAGTTTGCGGCCCGACAGCTTGCCGTAGCCGTCGAAGAGCTCGACACGGAAGTACACGTCGCCGGCCGCGGCGTACGCCAGCCCGTTGTCGATGAGGTCGCCGATCAGGGCGATGATCTGCGGCATGGTCTCGACCACCGAGGGCTCATGCGTCGGCCTGCCCAGGCCCAGGCGGTCGGTGTCCTCGATGTAGGCCCTGGTGTACTTGGCCGCGGCCTCGGTGCTGCTGATGCCCTCCCGCTCGCCCGCCAGGTAGATCTTGTCGTTGACGTCGGTGATGTTGCAGACGAGCACCGCGCGGTGGCCTTGGCGGTCGAGGAACCGCTTGAGCACCGAGAACACCACGAACGGCCGGGCGTTGCCGATGTGGATGCGCGAGTACACGGTGGGACCGCAGGCGTAGATCCGCACGTCGCCGTCGGGGCCCGCGACGAGCGGCTCCTTGCGCTTGGAGAGCGTGGAGTAGATGCGCACGCCCGTGGCATTCATACGCCGCCCCCGAGACTCTCAGCCGCGCGAGGCGATTGAGCGGCCCGGACGGCCGCGAATAGACCGCCCAAGAGCCGTGGTGAGCGCGGCGCACGAATCGCCTCTGGCGGCCTATTCACCGCCGGCGACAACAGATTCTTGTCGCGGTGGCTCAACCGTCGGTGGCGGCTGGTCATTTGGCCTCCACCAGCGCGACGGCCTGGCAGGCGATCCCCTCGCCGCGGCCCGTCGCGCCCATGGCGTCGGTGGTCGTGGCGTGGACGGTCACCGGCGCGCCGACGGCCACGGTCAGGGCCTCCTGCATCGCGCTGCGGTGGGGCGCGAGCTTGGGGGCCTCGCACATGATCACGGCGTGGGCGTTGACCACCGCGAAGCCGGCCTCGGCCACCTGCCCGGCCACGACCTCGAGCATCCGCGTGCCCGACACCCCCGCCCATTCGGGCGTTCCGGGAAACAGGGCCCCGATGTCCTCGCCGCCGATCGCCGACAGCAGCGCGTCGCACAACGCGTGCGCGACGACGTCGCCGTCGGAGTGGCCGGCGAGCCCTGACGGGTGGTCGATGCGCACTGTGCCCAAGATAAGCGGGCGCCCCTTCTCCAGCCGGTGCGCGTCGACCCCGAGCCCGACCCTCACCCGATCGGCTCCTGCCGCGCCTCGCGGCCCCTGAAGCACGTGAGCGTGGTGTAGCCGGCGCCGCGCAGGGCAGCGACAGCGGTCGGGTAGTCACGCGCAACATCGTCGGGAGAGTGCGCGTCGCTCGACAGCGTCGTGGGCACCCCGGCCCGGCGGAACGCCGCGAGCCAGCCAGGGTCCGGATAGAGCTCACGCACGGGCTTTCGCAGGCCCGCCGAGCTGCACTCGATCGCGACTCCGGTCTCGGCGATGGCCCCCACCAGGTCGTCCACCCGATCGGCGAACGTGCGCGGAAACCGGTGGCCGAACACCTTGGGCAGGTCCGGGTGGGCCATGACGTCGTACAGGCCCGAGCGGGCCGCCGCGACGAGCTCCTCGAGATAGCGGTCCCACACGGTCTCGGCGCCGATGCGCTCGGCGGCCGGATCATCGGGGTCGTCGATCGCCAGGCCTTCGAGCCAGTGGACCGAGCCCAGCACGACATCGAACGGATGCGCCACCAACACCGCCGCGATCTCCTCGCGCCGATCGGGCAGCCAGTCCATCTCGATGCCGACGAGCACGGGCAGGCCCGCCTCCCTGGCCTCGGCCAGCGCGTCGCAGTGGCTGCCCAGCTCCTCGGTCGCCTCGCCCTGCCACCAAGCGCTCGCGTGCCAGTCACGGGCGACGCTGAACCGGTGGATGTGCTCGGTGATCGCGATCTCCGACACGGCCCGAGCCCGGGCCCGCTCGACGTACCGGCCGATCCATCCCACCGAGCGAGGACCCCCGTGCGCGTCCCACCGGCGCGCCTCGGCGGCGCGCGCGTCGACACCGTCGGGCTGCAGATGCATGTGGTAGTCGGTCAGCACGGGCTCGGACGATACGTGGTCTGACCGGCTACTTGACGCCCGGGCGAGAATCCGTATACTTATAACTACTTCGTTATATATCTGAGGACGCCGATGCCCGCCGATCAACTCAGCCTCGTCTTCGCCGCACTCGCCGACCCGACCCGGCGGACGATCCTCGCCCGCCTGACCGAAGGCGACGCGACCGTCACCCAGTTGGTCGAGCCGTTCGCCATCAGCCAGCCGGCCATCTCGCGGCACCTGAAGGTGCTGGAGCACGCGGGGCTAATCACGCGCGGGAAAGCCGGGCAGTTTCGCTCGAGCCACCTGCGGACCGAGGCGCTGGACGAAGCCGTCCACTGGATCTCGTACTGGCGCGGCATCTGGGACGAGCGGTTCGCCCGTCTCGACGCGCACCTGGAGCGCATGGCGACCCAGGCTCCCCCGACACGAAAGGCATCGCGATGAGCACCACCGCACCCGACACCGAGCTGGTCATCACCCGCATCTTCAACGCGCCACGCGAGGCGGTCTACCGGGCGTTTACGGACCCGGATCAGCTCGCCGCGTGGTTCGGGCCAGTGGGGTGGTCGGTGCCGCGCGACACCGTCGAACAGGACGTGCGCGTCGGCGGCCGCCAGCGGTTCACCATGGTCAGCGACACCGACCCGAGCACGGCCTCGCCCGTCAACGCGACGTTCACCGAGGTCGTCGAGAACGAGCTCCTGGTCGCGGAGGAGCGCTGGGAGGGCGTGCCCGGCATGCAGGACGGCGGCGTGATGCAGATGCGGCTCGAGTTCCACGATCAGGGCGACGGCACCACCCGGCTCGTGCTCCGGCAGGGCCCGTACACGGCCGAGATGCGCAAGATGGCCGACATGGGCTGGGAGAGCTCGTTCACCAAGCTCGACGCGCTCCTCGCGTCATGAGGGGCGACCGATGAAGCTCGTCGTCAGCGAGTTCGTGAGCCTGGACGGTGTCATGGAGGCCCCGGGCGGCGAGCCGGGGTACGCCCACACCGGCTGGGTGGGCGACGCGATGAGCCGCCCCGAGGCGCAGCGGTTCAAGCTGGACGAGGTCTTGGAGGCCGAGGCCCACCTGCTCGGGCGAGTGACCTACGAGAGCTTCGCGGGCGCGTGGCCGCAGCGGGAGGGCCCGCTCGCCGACAAGATCAACCGCATGCCCAAGTACGTCGTGTCGACGACGCTGACGGATTTGCCGTGGGAGAACTGCCACCTGATCGACCGGGACGTTCCGGGGCAGATCGCCGAGCTCAAGGCGCGGGCCGGCGGGACGCTCCTGGTCGCGGGCAGCCGGACCCTCGTCCACGCGCTGATCGCGCACGGCCTGGTGGACGAGTTCCGGCTCATGATCGCCCCGATGGTCCTGGGCAGCGGCGCGCGCTGTTCCCGGATTCGCCTGACGCACTCGGCTTGACGCTCGTCGGCTCCCAGGTCTACGACGAGGGAACGGTGGTCCTGACCTACGCGACCTGAGCTCGGCTGTCGAGGCTGCCGCTCGCCCTTTCCTGACCGACGGCCTCCGCAGCATCGTGCCGATTGATTGCCGCCGGGCGTCACCGGTCATTCGGTTTCAGGGGGCATGCGACCGGCCTCGCGCAGGAGCGCCTCGGCCAGCGTCAGGTCCGCGCGCGTCGTGACCTTGAGGTTGGGTGTCGCCGAGTGGACGAGCCGGACGCGACCGCCAAGGGCCTCGACCATCGCGGCGCAGTCCGTGGCGGTGTCGAGCATCGGGTCGGTCGCGGTCGCGAACGCGTGGCGCAGCACGTCGGCGTGGAACGCCTGCGGCGTCTGGGCGTGCCAGAGTCCCGCCCGGTCGACGGTGGCTGTGATGAGACCGTCCTCCCCCGCGCGCTTCAGCGTGTCGGCCACCGGCGCGGCGGCGACGGCGCCCTCGACGCCCTCGAGCGCCGCAAGGAGCGCCGCGATCAGCTCGCCGGTCAGAAGCGGCCGTGCTGCGTCGTGGACCAGGATGCGCTCGGCGTCGCCGGGGACGGCGGCCAGCGCGGCGTGCACCGATCGCTGGCGTGTCGCCCCGCCGCTCACCACGACCAGCCCCGCGCCGCCGGCCTCACCCACCGCCATGCGCATGGGCGTCTCCTCGCCCGCGGGCGCGGCCACGATGATCCCGTCGACCGCGTCGCAGGCCGCCAGCGCGATCAGGCTCCAGGCGATGAGGGGACGCGTACCGAGCGGCAGCAGCGCCTTCGGCATCTTCGAGCCCATTCGCACACCCGACCCGGCGGCGACCACGATCGCATACGTCATCACCAAAAGGATACGTTGACGGGGTGAGCCTCCACATCGGCACCTCGGGCTGGGCATACAAGGAGTGGAAGCCCGCGTTCTATCCCCCTGACGTCCCGCAGGACCGGTTCCTGCAGCACTACGGCACCGTGCTGTCCGGGTGCGAGGTCAACGCGACGTTCTACCGGCTGCAGACGGACGAGGTGGTCACGCGATGGGCCGAAAGCGTCCCGGACCGCTTCCGGTTCTCGGTCAAGGCGCACCGTCGTCTGACACACGGGCGCGACATGGCCTGGGACGAGGGTGAACGGGAGTTCCTGGCACAGTTCGTCGCGTCGATCGCGCCACTCGGCCCCAAGCTGGGAGCGCTGCTGCTGCAGTACCCGCCGACGCGCCAGCGCGACGACGACGGCCTGGGGGCGGTCCTGGAGGCCCTACCTGCGGGGCTGCGGTTCGCGATCGAGTTCCGGCACGATTCGTGGATCAACGCATCCGTCGCGGCGGCGATCGCCGCCCGTGGCGGGACGGTCTGCATCTCCGAGACGGCAGGCCGCTCGCTGGACCGCCTGCCGCCAGGCCCGTTCGCGTACGTGCGGCTGCGGGCCGACCGCTACGACGAGGATACGCGCGACGAGTGGCTCGGGCTGCTTCGCCGCGAGGCCGCCACACGCCCCGTGCTGGCGTTCGCCAAGCACGAGGGCATCCCACCGGGTGATCCGTTCGCCGGGATCGGCCTGGCCGAGTGGATGATGGTGCAGGCCAACGGCGCGAGGTGACGTTCACCCTGCAGGAACTGCAGGACGCGCGCACCATCGTCGCCGCGGCCATGCCACCGGAGAACAAGCGTGGGGCCATCTTCCAAGTGGCACAGGCGTTCGCCAAGTGGCATTCATGTGGAGGGATCCCCGTGGCCCACACCGATTGGAGACGTGGGCAACGCATTTGGCGATCCGGTGTCTCGGGTGTCGATGCCTTGCTCGAGGTCGGTGACGACATCGCGTGCCCGCCGGCGGACCTCGGGTGTCTACGCCTGTTTGCCGGCTTCGCTCGGGGTCGGTGAGGACATCGCGCCGCCGGCGGCTTTCGTGAAGATCATCTTGCCCGAGGAGGATTGCAGGACGCTCGTGACCTCGACCTCGACATCCTGGCCGACGAGGCCCTTGCCGCCCTCGACCACGATCATGGTGCCGTCGGCGAGGTACCCGATGCCCTGCTCGTACTCACGGCCCTCGCGGATGATCTTGACGCGCATCGCCTCGCCGGGCAGCACCGCCGGCTTCAGGGCGTTGGCGAGATCGTTGAGGTTCAGGACCGTGACGCCCTGGATGGATGCCACCTTGTTGAGGTTGAAGTCGGTGGTCACGATCTCGGCACCCATCTCCTGCGCCAGGCGCACGAGCTTGCCGTCGACGCCCTCGATGTCGTCGTAGTCGCGCTCGCGCACGGAGAAGCCGCCGTTGGCGCTCGCCTTGAGCTCCTCGACCAGCTCCAGGCCGCGCCGGCCACGCGCGCGCTTGAGCGGATCACTTGAATCAGCGACGCGCTGCAACTCGTCCAGCACGAAGGTCGGCACGACCATCTGCCCCGAGAGGAACTTGGTCTTGACGACGTCGACCAGCCGCCCGTCGATGATCGCGCTGGTATCGATGACCCGCGGCGGTACGGGCGGCAACTGATGACGCGGCCTGATCCCCACCAGGCGCAGGATGTCGACGTGCTTGCGCGCGCCGATGCGGCTGAACACGTAGGCGATCACGAGCGCGACCACGATCGCCAGGTAAATGCCGACCTTGGGCAGACGCGCCACCAGCAGCCCCGCCAAGAGCGCGACCAGCAGGCCGATGACGAGCGCGAGCGACGCCACCACCAGCTCCGCCGCCGGACGGCGATCGGCCGCCCGCTCCAACGCCTTCATCCGCTCGGCGAGCCACCTGCCGAGCACGCCGCCGACGAGATAGCCGAAGAGCACGCCGACGACGACGACACCGGTCCAGGCGCCGAGGCGCGGCCATCGCTCCCAGCCGTTCGGGATCAGGGTGTCGCCGCCCTGCCAGGCCGCAAGGCCCAGCAGGATCGCCAACACGATACGGCTCACGAGAACCATCGACACCGACCCGGATGCAGGGTGAACAGGGGAAGCGGCACAGACCAGCCCCGCGAAGCGATTCCCGGTGAGGCCGACCGTGCCATCACCTGATCAGATTACTCCGGACCGCGGGAATTTCCTCGCGCCGCGGGCGCTTGGCCTCAGTCGACCAGGGCCTCACCGCGGTCGGGGTTTGCGATCCGCACCTGGGCGACGTCGTCGAGCAGGGTCTCCAGGAACTCGGTGGCCTCCTCCTCGCCCATGTCGCGTGCGTACATCAGCTCGCTGGCGAGGATCTTCTTGGCGCGGCCGAACATCTGCTTCTCTCCCGTGGACAGACCCTTGTCGAGCTCACGGATCGAGAGGTTGCGCACCACCTCGGCCAGCTCGAAGATGTCGCCCGTCTTGATCTTGTCGCGGTTGTGCTTGAACCGGCGGTTCCAGTTCTTGGGCATGGACGAGCCGTCGTCGTTGAGGACGGAGATGACCTCGGCGACGGTCTCCTCGGCGATGACCTTGCGCAGTCCCGCTCGATCAGCGCTGTCAGAGGGGACCTCGACGGTCATCTCGTTGTAGAGGATCTGGATCGTCAGGTACTCGCGCTGCTGGCCGAGCACGTCCTTCTTCTCCTTCTTGACGATCTTGCCGGCGCCGTGATGTGGGTAGACGACCTTGTCTCCGACTTTGTACGCGGGCAATTTTTTCCCCCTGCCAGGATGAACGGAATCGAAAGCTAGAACGCGGCGTCCAACGCCGCGCGAATCGTGGCGACCCCCACCACGCTCATCTTCGTGGTTTCGGGCGTCACCAGCGCGCTATCTGGAATGATTGCACATTTGAGGCCTCTTGCCGAGGCTGCGGCCAGACGCCGCTCGTCGCCGGTGACGGGACGCAGCCCTCCGGTCAGCCCGAGCTCGCCGAATGCGATCGTCTCCGCGCCAAGCGGCCGGTCGCGATGGGCGCTCGTCACCGCCAGCGCGATCGCCAGGTCCGAAGCGGGTTCCAACGCCCGCGCGCCGCCGGCGACGCTGACGAACACGTCCTGGTCGCCCAGCCGGATCCCGGCGTGACGAGTGAGGATCGCGATCACTTGGGCCAGGCGGGTGCGGTCGACACCGACCGCGACCCGACGGGGCGGCACGACCTCGGTCGGGCCCACCAGCGCCTGCACCTCAACCAGCAGGGCACGGCTGCCCTCAAGCACCGGGAACACGCAGGAGCCGACGCGCTCGCCGGCCTCGGCCAGCCACACCGACGCGGGGTCGTCCACCGAGATCAGCCCGTCCGGGCGCATCTCGAGCACCCCCACCTCGTTGGTCGAGCCGAAGCGGTTCTTGGTGGCGCGCAGCAGGCGGTGGGCCCGCAGGTCGTCACCCTCGAACGAGAGGACGCAATCCACCAGGTGCTCGAGGGTGCGCGGCCCCGCCAGGCCGCCGTCCTTGGTCACCTGCCCCACCAGGACGATCGTGACCCCGCGCTCCTTGGCGGCGCGCATCAGCTCCACCGTGGCGTGGCGCACCTGGTTGGGCGCGCCGGGGATGCCGTCGAGGGCGTCCGACTGCAGCGTCTGGACC
>JBKKDD010000272.1:0-17331 GCA_046708705.1 Miltoncostaeaceae bacterium
TGCCTGCACGGCCTCCGCGTGCTGCGTGGCGGCAAGGGCTGCGGCCGCGCGCGTCGCGGCCAGCTTCCGCGCCGCCTCGGCCAACGCGGCCACTTGCTCGTGGTGGTGGCGCGCGGCCGTGATCTGCGCATCGAGCCGCTCGAGCCGCGCGCGGTGGTCGACCAACTCCGCCTCCTGCGCACGCGCCGAGGCCTCCTCGCGTGGAAGCGTCTCCCTGACGATCGTCGCGCGCTCGGCGAGACCACGCAGCGCCGCCAGCTCCGACGCGGTGCCCCCGTGGCGCTCGCGTAGTCGGGTGCGCGCGTCGTCGGCGTCACGCATCGACTGCCGGGCATCGTCATGGAGCGTGCGGGCGCGCTGCGCGTCGCGCTCTGCGATCGCCAGCATGCCGGCCAGGGCGCGCCGCTCCTGGGCGGGCGGCAGGTCGTGCAGCGCCAGGTGGATCCGGGCGGCGTTCTCGGTCGCCTCGCGTGTGCGCGCTCGCTCGCGCACTGCGGCATCCACCAGCGGCTGCAGCCCCCGTATGCCCGCCACGCGCGCCGCAGCCACGCGCGTCGAGCGCGCCTGCACGCCCCGGGCCCGGTCGGTGTGGGTCGGCAGGATGCCGCGCTCGCGCTCCAGGACCTCCGTCTCGCGGACCGCGGCATCGCGCGTCGCGATGGCCGTGGTTCGCGCCTCCTCGAGGGACGCGATTCCGAACAGCTCGCGCAGGATGACATCGCGGTCGCGCGGCGTCGCCTGCAGGAACTGCGCGAACCGTCCCTGCGCCAGCAGCACCGCGCTCGTGAACGCCGAGAAGCCCATCCCGATCAGATCAACCAGCCGGGCGCCGACCGCGGCCGCGCCGGTGACCTGGTCCCGCACCCCCCCGCCGTCACCCTCGAGCGCCTCCAGCAGGTGGATCGGGTCCGGGGCGCCACGGCCCAGGCGCCGGGTGACCCGCCAGACCCCGGCTCCGGTGCTGAACGTCAGGCGCACCTCGCCGTGCTCGGCGCCGAGCGTCAAAAGCTCCCGGGCGTTCGATTGCTCGGGGGTGCGGCCGTAGAGCGCGAAGCAGATGGCGTCCAGGATCGAGGTCTTGCCGGCGCCGGTGTCGCCGGAGATCACGACCAGCCCGTGGTGTCGCAGGTCGACGGTCTGGGAGGCGTATGACCGGAACGAGGTCAGCGTCAGCTCGAGCGGTCGCATCACTCGCCCGACCCCTCGGCGTGGGCGAGTGAGGCGCGCAGCGCCGCGATCAGGCGGGCATCGCGGGCTCGTCCCGACACCTCCAACCACTCGCCATAGACGTCGCCCAGGTCGCGCGGGCCGAACTCGTCGCCCGCGGTGTCCTCAGGCGCGGCGCCGTCGGGCAGGATCGCCTCGACGCGCAGCGCGTCCGGAACCCGCTCGCGGACGTGGCGCACCAGGTCCAGGCGGAGCGTGTCGACCTTGACCTCGCAGAAGAACCAGGCACCCTCGTGGTGCGCGGCGGCGCGCTCGATCTCGTCCAGGGTCCCGTACAGGCGGATCAGGCGACGCCCCGTGGTCAGCGGGACCTCGCGCGCGACGCAGCCGGACGGCGAGATGTCGACGATGGCGACCGACGGCATCGGCCGGGAGCCGGTGAAGTCGAGCGCCATCGGGCTGCCCGAGTAGCGGCCCATGCCGGTGAAGCCCGGCAGGCGCTGCGCGCGGTGCAGATGTCCGAGCGCGACGTAGTCCAGGTCGTTGGGAAGCGATGCGCCGTCGACGGCGTAGGTTCCGCTGAGCGTCAGCTCGCGCTCACCACCGCCGATCGTGCCGTTGCTGACCATCAGGTGGCCGAGCATGACGACGACGCCGCCACCATCGCGGCGGCGAGAGCGAAGCTCCGCGGCGATCGCGTCGATGCGCGTCGCGGCGTACGCGGCATACGCGCTGCGCGAGCCGACGCGGCCGATCCCGGCTCCGGTCTGAACCTCGGCCGGCTCGGGCCACGGCAGGCATCCCACGTACAAGCGTCCGTCGGCGGTCTCGACCGGGACGACCGCGTCAGTCGCCGCCAGCCGGATCCGGGGCGCCAGGTAGGGCGCGATCTCGCCCCAGAAGCGCGGGTCCTCGTGGTTGCCCGTGACCGCGACCACCGGCGCGACCGCGGCCAGCTCCTCGAAGGCGCGCAGGCAGGTGGCGAGCACGGCCGGCTCGACGAGCCGCCGGTCCAGCGTGTCGCCGGCCACCAGGATCGCGTCGACGCGCTCGCGCCGCGCGATCTGGGCGACCTCGCTCAGCACGCGCCCGGTCTCGTCCAGACGGTCGTTGCCGTAGAGGCGTTTGCCGATGTGCCAGTCGCCGGTGTGCAGCAGGCGCATCAGGCCACCCGCCGGGGCGTGAAGCGACGAACAGGAGTCTCCGCGGGCGCGTCGAACTGGATTTCCAGCAAGGGTGCAGTGGGCGCGTTGGGGCGAGCAACCGCGCCCATGCCCCTTGCTCGAATCATTCCGATCGGTCTACGTAAGCGCGTCGGCGACCGCCGCGTTGACGATCTCGCCGCCACGCACGTTGACGCCGGGGCGCAGTGACGGGTGACGCTCGATGGCGTGCTCGACCCCTTCGGTGGCGAGCGCCAAGACGTACGGCAGCGTCGCGTTGCACAGCGCCTGGGTCGACGTGACGGGGACCGCGCCGGGCATGTTGGCGACGCAGTAGTGGATGACGTCGTCGACGAGGTAGGTGGGGTTGGAGTGGGTCGTCGGCCGTGTCGTCTCGACGCAGCCGCCCTGGTCGACGGCGACGTCGGCGATGACTGAGCCCGGCTTCATGGTGACCAGCATGTCCCGCGTGATCAGGTGCGGCGCCTTGGCTCCGGGCAGCAGCACGGCCCCGACGACCAGGTCGGCCTGCGTGACGAGCTCGGCGATGGCGAGGCGGGTGGAGTAGATGAACGTCACCCGTCCGGCCAGCACCAACTCCAGGTCGCGGAGCCGGTCCAGGTCGATGTCCAGCACGGTGACGTGGGCCTGCATCCCGACCGCGACCATCGCCGCGTTGATGCCGACAATTCCGCCGCCCAGCACGAGCACGTTTCCGGGGGCGACGCCGGCCACGCCGCCCAGCAGCACGCCGCGCCCGCCGAGTGGCTTCTCCAGGTGTTTCGCGCCGGCCTGGACTGAGAGCCGGCCGGCGATCTCGCTCATGGGAGCGAGTAGAGGGAGGCGCCCGGCCGCGTCCTCGACCGTCTCGTAGGCGATCGCCGTGGTGCCGGCGGCGCACAGTGCCCGGGCCACGTCGGGGGCGGCGGCCAGGTGCAGGTAGGTGAACAGCGTGTGGTCGTCGCGCATGTGCCCGAACTCGGAGGCCTGGGGCTCCTTGACCTTGAGCACGAGCTCGGCCCCCCACGCCTCGGCAGCGTCGGCGATGCTCGCGCCGACCGCACGGTACGCGTCATCCGAGAACCCGGCGCTGTCGCCGGCTCCTGCCTCGATCACCGCGGCATGCCCGGCGTGGACCAGGGCATCGGCGCCGGCCGGCGTCAACGCGACGCGGTACTCGTCCACCTTGACCTCTCGGGGCACCCCGACACGCATCACGAACCTCCCGTCGACCGCGCGAGAGTCTAGTCCCCGGCGTCGTGGCGCCGCAGCCGCAGCACGCCGAAGATCATCGCGGCGAGCATTGCGGTCGCGCCGATCGCCAGGATCGCGCCGCGCGACCGGGATGGTCCCGAGAGGTCGTAACCGGTGGTGGCGAGCGCGGCTGCCCGCTCGCGCTGGCAGCGCACGAGCACGGTGTCGGTGTAGGCGCCGACCTGGTCGGCCAGACGTCGCTCGGCCAGAGGGTAGTCGCGCGCCCAGAACGCGGCCATCGCGTTGCGAAACAGCGCCTCTGTCGGTGATGGTCGCACGTCCACGCCCGCCCGGGTCAGCAGCGCGCGTACCGACTTGGCTTGAGCCATCACCGGCGCGGTCGACTCGGTCTGCCGTCGTAGGACGACGCCACGGCTGCGGCCCGCTCCGTCGATGACGGGTCCGCCCGAGTCGCCCCTGACGACGTCGATCGCGAGCGTCGCGAACCGGTCGTCCCGGCCGATGGCCGCCGTCGCCGCGAGTGTTCCCCTCCGGATGGCGGGGGCCGCGTCCTGCTGGTCGCCGAACCCGATCGCGGCGACAGGCGTGTCGGTCGTCTGGGAGTCGTCGAGGGCAAGCGTCGGCGCCCGCCGGTCGGCGATCTGGAGCAGCGCCAGGTCGCCGTTGGCATCGGTCTCGTCCACGACGGTGGCGGCGATGGCGACGGGCATGCCGTCCAGGCACTCCGAGATGCTTCGGGCCCGCGTCAGCGTGACGGTCGTGACCGGCGTCGCGACGACCCGCACGGTCGCACCCGCCTCCGGCAGGTTCGGCAAGTCCAGCGCGCCGAGCTCGTGCAGCACGGTCGCGTCAGACGGTCTGATCAGGTGGCGGGCGGTCACGACGTGCCCGGGCGCGACGCCGAAGGCGGTTCCGCGAAACGGGATCGTCCTGTTGATCGCCACGCGCCGCCGGGCCGCGACCACCGCCGCGACCCGGATCTCGCCGCGCAGCTCGTACACGGCGGGGAGCGCGGCGAACGCGGCGCGCTCCAACGGCGTCGTCACGGAATCATGCGGCGAGACGGGCGCGCCCGCCGCCATGCCCCCCGACGCCATGGCCAGGACCAGCGCCAACGACCCAACCGGCCCGATCATCCGCATGCGACAACCGTAGCGACGCCCCGGCGCGGGACGCTTATCATGTCAAGCGAGACGTGTCACAAAGTCGCCCGGCAGAACCATGTCGGAAGGTCAATTTCGCCTCGCACAATCCCTTCTGGGCAAAGGGTTCGCGGCACAATCGTGTCAGGCACGCTTTTTACTGAACGTTAACGATGGCGTTCGGCGCATCGACCGCGGTGGCTAATGGCGGAAGTGGCGCCGTCCCGTGAAGATCATGACGGCGTCGCGCTCGTTGACCGCGGCGATGACCTCGTCGTCGCGGATCGATCCGCCGGGCTGGACGATCAGGGTCGCACCGGCGTCCAGGGCGGTCAGGGGCCCGTCCGGGAACGGGAAGAACGCGTCTGACGCGACGACGCATCCGGCGGTGTCGAGCCCGGCGATGCGCGCCTTCTCGGTGGCCAGGCGGGTGGAGTCGACACGGCTCATCTGGCCCGCGCCGATCCCGATGGTGGTCAGGTCGCGCGCGAACACGATCGCGTTGCTCTTGACGTGCTTCGCGACCCGCCAGGCGAACGACACGTCGCCCCACTGCGCCTCGGTCGGCTGGGCGGTCGTGACGACCGACATGTGGTCGCGCTCCTCGGACTCGGTGTCGCGGTCCTGCACCAGAAGGCCGCCGGAGACGCGACGCAGGTCGAGCTCGCCCGGGGCGCGCCCACGCCGCTCGCGGTTCTCCAGCAGGCGGACGTTCGGCTTGCGCGTCAGCACCTCCATGGCGTCGCCGTCGTAGCCGGGCGCCATCAACACCTCGACGAACGTGCCGGCCAGCTTCTCGGCCAGCGCGAGGTCCACAACACGGTTGACGACGATCACGCCCCCGTAGGCCGACACGGGATCGCACGCCAGCGCACGATCGTAGGCGGCGTTGAGATCCGCGGCAAGCGCCACCCCGCAGGGGTTGTTGTGCTTGACGATGATGCACGCGGGCAGCTCGAACTCGTCGCACAGGGACCTGGCCGCGTCCAGGTCGAGCAGGTTGTTGAACGACAGCGCCTTGCCGTGGCACTGCTCCACCCGGGCCAAGAGCGACGTGCGCGTCCCGTAGTCCTCGTAGAACGCGGCGCGCTGGTGGGGGTTCTCGCCGTAGACCAGGTCCACGGCCTTCTCGAACTCCAGGGTCAGGAAGTCGGCGAAGTCGCCCTCGTCGAAGGCCATCCACTCGGCGATGGCCGCGTCGTAGCGCGCCGTGTGGCGGAACGCGTCGTTGGCGAGCGACCGCAACGTGTGCTCGTTCAGCTCGCCGCCGCTCTCCTCCAGCTCCTCCAGCACCGCGTCGTACTGGGTGGGGGAGGTCACGACTCCCACCCGCGCGTGGTTCTTGGCCGCGGCGCGGATCATGGCGGGACCGCCGATGTCGATCTGCTCGACGACCTCCGCGTCCGTGGCGCCGGCGGCGACCGTCTCGCGGAACGGGTAGAGGTTGACCACGACCAGGTCGATCTGCGCGATGCCGGCGGCCGCCATCTCCGCGGCGTCCCCGGCGTGATCGGCTCGCGCGAGCAGGCCACCGTGGATACGTGGGTGCAGCGTCTTGACACGGCCGCCCAGGATCTCGGGGTGGCCCGTCACCTCGTCGACGCTCGTGACCTCGAGCCCCGCCTCGCGCAGCGCGGCGGCGGTGCCGCCCGTCGAGATGAGCGTGATGCCCAGGCGGGCCAACCCCTCGACGAACGGCACCAAGCCGTTCTTGTCGGACACCGACACCAATGCTCGGCGGACCTTCACCCCACGCTCCCCTCGTCGTCGATCAGCACCCGGCGCCTGCGGTCCGGGTCACGGCGTATCCGTCCCGCGGCGAACAATGCCACCGCGTCGCCCAGCAGGCGGTGCTCCACTTCGCGGATGCGGTCCCGCAGCCCCTCGACCGGCTCGTCCGGATTCACCGCCACCGGCTCCTGCAGCACGGCCGGGCCGCCGTCGACCTCGGGGTCGGCGAAGTGGACCGTCACCCCGGTGTAGCGGACGCCCCAGGCATGCGCCTCGTCGATCGCGTGCATGCCGGGAAAGGCCGGAAGCAGCGACGGGTGCAGGTTGATGACCCGGTCGGGGAAGCGATCCAGGAACGCCGGCGTCAGGATGCTCATCCACCCGGCCAGCACGACCAGGCCCGGCGCCACGCCCGCGACCAGATCCGCCAGCGCGAGGTCCCGCTGCTCGCGGTCCGGGTAGTCGTCGCGCGCGACGGTCTCGGTGCGGATGCCGACCCCACGTGCCCGGACGGCGGCGGGCGTGTCCGCCGAGGAACTCACCACCAGGACGATCTCCACGGGTGAGTCTGTCGCCAGGTGCAGCCGGTCGATAAGCGCCTGCAGGTTGGTCCCCCCGCCCGAGACCAGCACCGCGATGGGGAAGGTGTCACCCACGCCGCAGGCCCGCCGCCCCGGCCTCGACGTGACCGATCACGCGTGCGCCGGCGACGGCGTCGACCGCGGCCGGCGCGGCGTGCGGAGGCACAACCAGGCACATGCCGATGCCCATGTTGAACGTCTCCCACGCGGCCCCGTCCGGCACCCTGCCGGTGGCGAGCACGGCCGCGATCGCCGGCGGCGGGTCCCACGTCGCGGGATCGACGACCGGCCGCATGCCGTCAGGAATCGCCCGGGGCAGGTTCTCGGGCAGACCGCCCCCGGTGATATGGGCGGCGGCGTGGAGCTCCACGTCCGCCTCGCGCAGCCGGGTGAAGTCCGCCGGGTACAGGCGCGTGGGCGCGAGCAGCAGGTCGGCATCGGGCGTGAGCGCGCCGGCGTCGACCAGCGCGCGCACGAGGCTGAACCCGTTGGAGTGCAGGCCGGTGGACGGGATGCCGACGATCAGGTCACCGACCTCGACGCGCTGGGGACCCAGCACCTCGTCTCGCTCGACGACGCCGACCGCGAAGCCGGCAAGGTCCAGGTGATCGGCGGCCACCACGCCCGGATGCTCGGCGGTCTCGCCGCCGACGAGCGCGCAGCCGGCCTCGGCGCAGGCCGCCGCGATCGACGCGACGATCCGTCCCGCGAGCTCGGGATCCAGTTGCCCGACCGCCATGTAGTCCAGGAAGAACAGCGGCGTCGCGCCGCAGCACACCAGGTCGTTGACGCACATAGCCACCAGGTCCTGCCCCAGGCCGTCCACGCGGCCGAGCGCCTGCGCGAGCGCGATCTTGGTGCCGACGCCGTCGGTTGCGCTGACCAGCAGCGGGTCGCGCATCTTCGGCATCTCGACGAGGCCCGCGAACCCCGCCGTGCCGCCCGACACCAGCGACGCGATGTTGGTCGTGTGGCGGCGCGCGGCCTCCAGGTCCACACCGGCGTCCCGGTAGCTGATGCCGCCCATCACGCCGAGGCCTTGGTCGCGCGCTCGATGCGGCGGGCCGTGATTGTGGCCTCCTCGAACCGCAGCTTCAGGGCCTCGCCGGGGACCGGGATCGGGTACTCGCCGGTGAAGCACGCGCGGCACACCTGCTCGGGCCTGCGCCCGATCGCGCGCTCCAAACCGTCCAGCGACAGGTAGGCGAGCGTGGTCGCGTCGACGGCCTCGCAGATCTCCTCGACCGTGTGGGTCGCCGCGATCAGCTCGTCGCGGGTGGCCATATCGATGCCGTAGAAGCACGGCCATGCGACGGGCGGGCTCGAGATGCGCAGGTGGATCTCGGTCGCGCCCGCGTCCTTCAGCAGCGTGACGATCTGGCGCATGGTCGTTCCGCGGACGATCGAGTCGTCGACGACGACCAGCCGCTTGCCGGCGATCACCGAGCGCAACGGGTTGAACTTCATCCGCACGCCGTTCTGGCGCAGGTGCTGCTCCGGTTGGATGAAGCTGCGCCCGACGTAGCGGTTGCGCACCACGGCCTCGGCGTACGGGATGCCGCTGGCGTTGGCGAAGCCCACCGCGGCGGGCGTGCCGCTGTCGGGGAGCCCCACCACCAGGTCGGCCGCAGCCGGGAACTCCTCGGCCAGCGCCGTGCCCATGGCGCGCCGCGCGTCCCACACCGACTGGTCGCCGATCATGCTGTCGGGGCGGGCGAAGTAGATCGACTCGAACACGCACGGGCGCGGGCCACGGCTGGTCATCGCCTGCACCGACTCGATGCCCGTCGCGCTGATGCGGACGGCCTCGCCGGGGACGACCTCGCGCGCGAACCGGGCGCCGATCTGGTCGAACGCGCAGGTCTCGGACGCGACGCACCACCCGGCGTCTGGCAGTTGCCCGATGACAAGCGGCCGCACGCCGTAGGGATCGCGGAACGCGACCAGCTCGTCGGCGGACATCGCCACGACCGAGAACGCTCCGGCCAGGCGTGGCATCGCGGCGGCCACGGCCTCCAGCAGCGTGCCCGACGATTGGGCGATGGCCGCGGCGATCAGCTCGGAATCGGTGGTAGCGGTCAGCTCCAGTCCCTGAGCCGAGAGCTCGTCGCGCAGCGCCACCGTGTTGGTCAGGTTGCCGTTGTGTCCGAGCGCGACGATGCCGCGGGCGCCGGTGCGCGTGACAGGCTGCGCGTTGTCCCACTTGTTGGCGCCGGTGGTCGAGTAGCGGACGTGGCCGATGGCCATCGGCCCGGTGAGCGTGCGCAGGGCGGACTCGTCGAACACCTGCGTGACCAGGCCCAGGTCGCGCTGCACCAGCACGCGGCCGTCGTCGGCGACCGCGATGCCCGCGCTCTCCTGCCCGCGGTGCTGCATCGCGTGCAGGGCGAAGAACGCGATGCGCGACACGTCTCGGCCGGGCGCCACGACGCCGAACACACCGCATTCCTCCTTGGGGTGATCCAGGTCGTCGCTCACGCGAGCGCCTCCGGTATCGCGCGTTCGTACGCATCGTTGGCCGCGTCCACGCCGACGCTGACGGCGATGTCGCTCAGCCGGATCGCGATCTCGGATCCGCCGACCACGCCGAGCTCGGCGACGGGCAACGCGCCCGCGAGCGTCCTGATCGCATCCGCGTCGGCCGCGCGGCAGCTGACGATCACACGGCCCCCGCATTCCCCGAACAGCGCCACGTCGGCGCGCGCCGCCGCCGGCAGGGCGACCTGGGCGCCGATCCCCCCGGCGAACGCGGACTCGGCCAGGGCGACCGCGAGCCCGCCTGCGGCGACGTCGTGCGCGCTGACCAACAGGCCCGCGTCGGCCGCCTCGGCCAGCACCCGGCACAGGGCGACCTCGACATCCGCGTCCGGAGCCGTGGGATGTCCCTCGGCACGACCCAGATACTCGCTGGCGTCCAAGCGCGGCTCACCCGCCCCGAGCAGCAGCACCAGATCGCCTGCGTTTGCGAATGCCTGCCCGACGCTGCGCGCCGCGTCGTCCAGGAGTCCCACCATGCCCACCACCGGCGTCGGCAGGATCATGCGCGTGGCGCTCTCGTTGTAGAGCGAGACGTTGCCGCTGACCACGGGGGTCCCGAGTGCCAGGCAGGCGTCGGACATGCCTGCGATCACCTGCGCCAGGCGCCAGCCGGTGTGGCCCTTCTCGGGGTTGGCGAAGTTCAGGCAGTTGGTGATCGCCGCGGGCCGGGCGCCTGTGCACGCCACGTTGCGGGCGGCCTCGAACACGGCCATCGCGCCGCCCGCCCGCGGGTCGAGCAGGCAGTGGCGCTCGGCGCAGTCGGTGGTGAGCGCGATGGCTCGGTTGGTGCCGGGCAGGCGCACGACGGCGGCGTCGCCACCGGGCCGGCGGATGGTGTCGGCGCCGACCAGGTGGTCGTACTGTTGGTAGACCCAGCGCTTGCTCGCGATCGTCGGCCGCGCCAGCAGGGCGAGCCAGGCCGCGCCCAGGTCGGGAGGCTCCGCCACGCCGTCCAGGTCCAGGCGCGTCGGCCCGGGCGCGGGCGTCTGGGGGACCTCGTAGACCGGGGCGTCATCGGCCAGCAGGCGCGCGGGCACGTCCACGACGATCTCGCCTGCGGCGGTCGCCGTCAGCCGGTCGCCGGCGACGACCTCGCCGATGTCGGTGGCGTCCAGGTCGAAGCGCTCGCGGCACAGGGCGACCACCGTCGCGATGTCCTCGGGCAGGACGACGGCGAGCATGCGCTCCTGGCTCTCGGACACCAGGATCTCGGCGGGCGACATGACGGCCTCGCGCAGCGGGACCAGGTCCAGGTCGATCCGAAGGCCCACGCCGCCCTTGCTCGCCATCTCGCTGGACGAGCTCGTCAGCCCGGCCGCGCCAAGATCCTGCAGCGCCACGAACAGGCCGCGGTCGGCCAGGTCGGCGCAGCAGTCCATCAGCTTGCGCTCGGTGAACGGGTCGCTGACCTGCACCGACGGCCGCCGGTCCTCGTCCTCGGAGAGCTCGGCCGAGGCCAGCACGCTCGCGCCGCCGATGCCGTCGCGGCCGGTCCTGTTGCCGATCAGCACCAGGCGGTTGCCGATGCCCTTGGCGGCGGCGCGCAGGATCCCGTCGTGGGCCACGACGCCCACGCACATGGCGTTGACCAGGCACGAGTCCTCGTAGCAGTCGTCGAAGCCGACCTCGCCGCCGACGGTGGGCACGCCGATGCAGTTGCCGTAATGGCCGATGCCCGCCACCGCGCGGCGGAACAGGAACCGGCTCCTGGCGCTGGTCAACGCCCCGAACCGCAGCGAGTCGAGCAGCGCGATGGGCCGCGCACCCATTGCGATGATGTCGCGGACGATGCCCCCCACCCCGGTGGCCGCGCCCTCGAAGGGCTCGACCGCGCTCGGGTGGTTGTGGCTCTCGATCTTGAACGCGACCGCCATGCCGTCACCCACGTCGATCGCCCCGGCGTTCTCGCCCGGGCCCTGCAGGATGCCGGGGCCCTCGGTCGGGAATGCGCCGAGCAGCGGCTTGGAGTGCTTGTAGGAGCAGTGCTCGCTCCACATCAGGCTGAACATCACGAGCTCGGGGTCGGTGGGGTCGCGTCCCAGAAGCTGCGGGATGCGCTCGGCCTCCCAGTCGGTCAACCCGAGTTGGCGGTGCCGAGGCAGGGCCTCCGTGCTCACGATGCCCCCACGGCGACCGCCGCGATCATCGCGTCGAACAGCACCCGCCCGTCGTCGGAGCCGACCAGCGGATCGCACGCGCACTCGGGGTGGGGCATCATCCCCAGCACGTTACCGCGGCGGTTGGCGATCCCCGCCACGCGCTCGTGCGACCCGGTCGGGTTGGTCTGGTCGTAGCGCAGTACGATCCGGCCCTCGCTGGGGTCGCCGAACCAGGCGCCGTCGTGGTTCTTGATCGGGATGGACAACTGCTCACCCGCGGCGAGCGTCCCGGTCCACCCGGTGTCGGCATCGTCGATCGTGAGCGTGGTCTGGCGGCACATAAAGCTGAGCGTCCGGTTGGGGCGAAGCACACCCGGCAGCAGGCCTGCCTCGCACAGGATCTGGAAGCCGTTACAGATGCCAAGCACCCGGCCGCCGCCATCCGCGAACGCCCGCACCGCGTGCATGACAGGCGCACGGCTGGCGATCGCGCCGCACCGCAGGTGGTCGCCGTATGAGAACCCGCCGGGCAGGATGACCGCGCTCAGCCCGTCGGGCAGTGCCGCGTCCTTGTGGTGGACGGGCACGACGTCCGCACCTGCCTGCGCGGCTGCCCGCGCGGCCGAATCGTGGTCCAGCGAGCCCGGGAACCTGACGACCGCGACGGTCGTGCGCGCGCGCATCACCCGGCGTCGACCTCGTAATCCTCGATCAGCCGGTTGACCAGCAACTGGTCGCACATGGCGTGGGCCTGGCCGGCCGGGTCGTCGCCGGTGATGTCGAGCACGATGCGCTTGCCGATGCGCACGTCGGCGAGGCCGGCGAACCCCAGTTGGTGCAGCGCCCCGGCCACGGCCTGCCCCTGCGGGTCGAGCGTCTCGGTGCGGGGCATGACGGTGACGACGACGCGGCTCATGCGCACTCCCTGATCCAGGTGTCGAGGGTACGGCCGGTGATGCGCTCGTACGCCTCGCGGTAGCGGCCGCTGGTCCCGGCGACGACGTCCGCGGGCAGGGCGGGGCCGGGCGGCGTGTGGTCCCATCCGCTCTGGTCCAGCCAGTCGCGGACGTACTGCTTGTCGAACGACGGGGGGCTGGTGTCGAGCGTGTGCTCGGGAGCCGGCCAGAACCGCGACGAGTCGGGCGTGACGGCCTCGTCTCCGAGCACCAGGCGCCCGGCGTGGTCGCGGCCCAGCTCGAACTTGGTGTCGGCCAGGATGATGCCCGCCCGCGCGCAACGCTCCGCCGCGTGGCGGTACAGGGCGATGGCGATCCGCTCGGCCTCGGCCAGGGCCTCACCGCCGATCAGGTCGGCCGCCTGCTCGCGCGTGATGTTCTCGTCGTGGCCCTCGTGGGCCTTGGTCGCCGGCGTGAAGATGGGCGTGGGCAACTGCTCGGCCTGGCGCAACCCAGCCGGCAACGCGTGTCCGCAGATCGCGCCGGTGTCGCGGTAGTCGCGCCAGCCGGAGCCGGCCACGTACCCGCGCACCACGCACTCGATCGGCAGCATCTCCAGCCGCCGTACCACCATGGTCCGTCCGGCCAGCTCGGGCGCGCGGACCTCGTCCGGAACGTCCTCGAGTCTGGCCGACAGCAGGTGGTTCGGCACGATCGGTCTGGTCTCCGCAAACCAGTGGGTCGACAGCCCCGTCAGCACGCAGCCCTTGTCGGGGATCGGCGTCGGCATGACCACGTCGTACGCGCTGATCCGATCGCTGGTGACCATCAGCAGCCGGTCGTCGCCGAGGTCGTGAACGTCGCGGACCTTGCCCTGAACGAGGAGCTGCACCCGGGAAGTGTACCGGCCGGGCCCTCGGCGGTGACCGGAGGCCGGTGCGGGTTGCCCGCGCGTGGTTGGGATCGCTCATGCCTGCGGCCGATCGGTCGATACAGAGACATGGAATCCCACGCGGTGAGGCACAGCCCGGACACGACCCCCGCCGCCGGCGCGATGGAGTCGCTGGAGCGCATCCTGGGCGAGCACTGGGGCCGTGCGATGTGGTTCGACGCGTGTTCCCGAGCCGGGGTGTCGCCCCGTGCCGAGCATACGACCGTCGAGCTTCGCCGCATCGCCGCCGAGCTGACCGAGGTTCCCGGCCCCGCTGCCGTCATCGGCCGCGCCCTGGGTGGCCAGATCACCGTCTACGAGGGTCTGGTCAGGTCGCGTCCGAGCGGCTGAGCGCCGTCCCTCGCGGCGCATCCACGATTGTTGATGGATCAGGCGAAGACCGTCCTGTTCGGCGGCCGCCACGGGGAGCCGGATCAGTCGTGGAGCAGTCGGTAGTAGCGCCCTTGGAACGGCTGCGGATCGGGGATGCGTGGGGGCTCGCGGTCGGGCGCGATCGCGACGTGGCGCTCGACGGCCAAGTGCGAGAGCGTGTCGATGAAATGCTGAGGCGTCGGGATGTGATCCATTCGCCGCCGCAGACGCTCGTAGAGCACGGCTTCGCGCACCGGCTCCCGCGCGGTGTGCAGCGCGGAGAGGATCGCGTCGCGGAGCGGGTGGTCCGGCCCGGCGGGCCGTGGCGGCCCGGCAGTGGCGTCGTCGGTGGTCGTCTGCAGGCGAAGCAGCCGCTCGAATACCGCGTCGGCGTGGCGCAAGTACCACGCCGGGTCCATCAGGTCGTCCAGGTCCCCGGCGTCGATCACCGCGGTGACCTCGGCGTCGGCGGTCAGCAGGTCGTGCAGCGACCGGCGCTCGTCCCACGCCCGCATGGCGTTGCGTTGCACGAGCGCGTAGGCGTCCTCGCGCGTCAGGCCGCGTTCGACGAGTCCCAGCAGCACCCGCTGGCTGAACACCAGCCCGTGCGAGGAGTCGAGCACCTCGCGCATGCGCCGGGGTGAGATGACCAGGCCCTCCACCAGCCGCCGGGTCGTCGCCAGCAGGTAGTCCAGCAGGATCGTCGCGTCCGGCAGGATCACGCGCTCGACCGACGAGTGGCTGATGTCGCGCTCGTGCCACAGCGCGACGTCCTCAAGCGCCGCGACCGCGTGGCCGCGTATGACGCGGGCCAGCCCACTGATGCGCTCGGCGGTGATGGGGTTGCGCTTGTGGGGCATGGCGCTCGAGCCCTTCTGCCCCTTGGTGAACGCCTCCTCGGCCTCACGCAGCTCGGTGCGCTGCAGGTGGCGAAGCTCGGTCGCCAACCGGTCGAGCGAGCTGGCGGCCACCGCCATGGCCGCCACGAGCTCGGCGTGGCGATCCCGCGCGACCACCTGCGTGGCGCACGGCTCGGCGACCAGACCGAGCTCGTCCATGACCTCGGCCTCGAGCTGCGGGGGCAGCATCGCGTACGTGCCGACCGCGCCCGAGAGCTTGCCGACGGTGACCCCTTCGATCGCCCGGGCCAGGCGCGCCTCGTTGCGGCGGCTCTCGAACGCGAAGCCCGCGAGCTTGAGCCCGAACGTGGTGGGCTCGGCGTGGATGCCGTGCGTCCGGCCCACGCACAGCGTGTCGGCGTGCTCGAGCGCGCGGGCGATCAGCGTCTGGGTCAGGGCGGCCTGCTCGCGCAGCAGGATCGCGCCCGCGTCCTTGAGCGCCGCGCCCAGGCCGGTGTCCAGCACGTCCGAGGACGTCATCCCGTAGTGGACCCATCGCGACTCCGGGCCGATGTGCTCGGCCACGTCGGTCAGGAACGCCACCACGTCGTGGTTGGTGGTCTTCTCGATCTCCAGCGTGCGCTCCACCGAGAACGCCGCTTTGGATTCGATCTCGGCCAGGTCCTCGGCCGGGACCACCCCGGCCCGCGCCCAAGCGCGGCAGACGGCCAGCTCGACGTCGAGCCAGCGGCGCAGCTTGGCCTGCTCCGTCCAGATTGCGGCCATCTCGGGTCGTGAGTAGCGAGTGATCATGCGCCGATGTCCCGGCGCACCTGGCGCCCGTCGAAGTGGATGAGGTCGATCCCCGCGTAGGCGCGCCGCCGCGCGTCCGCCACATCGGGTCCGCGCGCCGCGACGGCCAGCACCCGCCCGCCCGCCGTGACGACCTGCCCGTCGTCGCCGAGCGCGGTCCCCGCGTGCAGCACCTGCGCGCCGCCGGCCGTCGCCGCGTCGAGCCCGTCGATGACGTCGCCGCCCCGGGGGGTTCCGGGGTACCCGGCCGCTGCCATGACGACCGCGACGCAGGGCTCGGCCGAGAGGCGCAGTGGGCGGTCCTCGAGCGCGCCGTCGGCAGCGCCGATCAGCACCTCGACCAGGTCCTCGTCGATGCGCGGCAGCAGGCACTGGGTCTCGGGGTCGCCGAACCGGCAGTTGAACTCGATCACCCGCGGACCCTGTGGAGTCAGCATCAGGCCGGCGTACAGGACCCCCGTGAACGGGATGTCGCGCCGCGCCATCTCCTGGATGACCGGCCGGTGGACCAGCTCGACGATCGTGTCCGCGAGCTCGTCCGAGACGTCGGTGGGGGGCGAGATGGATCCCATCCCGCCGGTGTTCGGTCCGGTGTTGCCGTCACCGATCGGCTTGTAGTCGCGCGCCGGCGGCAGGCGCACCAGCCGCGTCCCGTCGCTGATCGCGAGCAGCGAGACCTCGGGGCCGCTCATGCCCTCCTCGACGACCACGCTGGCGCCGGCGTCGCCGAACGCCGCCTCCTCGATGCACGCGGTCAGCGCCGCGCGGGCTGCCTCGGCGCTGTGGGCGATGACGACGCCCTTGCCCGCTGCCAGGCCGTCGGCTTTGATCGCCACGGGCAGGCCCAGGCGCGCGACCACCTGCATGCCGTGGGCGACGTCGGTGACCGTCTCGAACGCGGCGGTGGGGACACCGACCGCCTGCATGATCTCCTTGGCGAACGCCTTGCTGCCCTCTAGGCGCGCCGCCTCACGGGACGGGCCGAAGACCCGCAGACCCGCAGCACGCATCGTGTCGGCGAGGCCGGCAACGAGCGGCGCCTCGGGGCCAATGACCACAAGGTCGGCGCGGTGGCGCCGCGCGAGCGCGATGAGCGCGTCGTGATCGTCGGCGGGCGTGTCGACGACCGTCACGTCGCGGGCGATTCCGGCGTTGCCGGGCGCGCACACCACCTTGTGGCCGCCACGCCGGGCAGCGAGCGCAAGCGCATGCTCACGCCCACCTCCGCCCACGATCAGTACGGTTCGGCCCACGTCGCGACAGCCTACCCGCGCACCCCGACCCGTGTCGCCGACCCCACGACTCAGGCCACCCAGCCGCCGGCTGATTTCACGCCGCGCGAACAGGCCGGTGGGACACGCGGTTTGGGCGCGCGGGGGTCGCGCGCGTTGTGTGCTCCCTCGCCCAGGAGCGTTTCGGTGGACCGGCATGTCGTATGACGAGCGGGCGCCGCGCGTTTCGTGCGGCGGCGGGCGGTCGATCTCGGCGCGCTCAGTCGGCTGCGTCGTCCACGCGGTCGTCGCCTGATTTTCCGCTTCCCGATCGGCCCGAGCCGGAGTTGTCGACGTCGTCGTCGTCGGTGGTCGTGGTGGGCGCGGGCGAGGGGCCGCGAACAACGGGGACCGGAGCCGGTGTCTGCGACGTTCTCGTGGTGCGCGACGTGCGCGTCCGCGTGGTCGTGGGCGCCGTCGTCGCGCGGGCGGATTCCGAGGTCGCACGCGGCGCACCGGTCGCGGCGGGTTTGGCCGGCTTCGCGGTCGATGTGGTGGTTGTCGCCGGCACCGTCTCGGCGGGCGCGACCGTCGTCGCGACCGGCGCTGCCGGCACGGCGATGGGCTGCAACG
>JBKKDD010000273.1:0-3859 GCA_046708705.1 Miltoncostaeaceae bacterium
ATCGGGTATGGGTACCCCGAGCCACCCCTCCCACCCGGCAAATCACGCGCCCCCTGAGCGAACCGGAGCGCTCCGTCGGGTCACCGAGAGAGAGACCGACGCCCGCGAGAGCCGCCGCGTCAGCCTCCGGGCAGTCGACGACGCAGGCGACGAGCGGCGCGGCGGGCGCCGGTGTCCAGCGAGTCCAGGAGGCCGTCCGGCTGGGGCAGCGCGGCCACCGCCGTGCTGGTGATCTCGAGCTCGACCTTGCGGCGGGTCATCGGCCCGATCTCGGGCGCGTCGATGAAACGCCTGCCGTCGTCGGTCTGGATGACGAGGCCGTCGAAGATGCGTTCCCGCACATGGTGCTGCACCTTGTGGACCTTGCCCACCGCGACGCCGTCGCTCGCGACCACCGGCGTGCCCTTGGGCAGCGCCAGGTACCCAACCGGCTCGTCCAGATCCTCGCTCAACTCATCTCCCTTCGTCCCAGGAATGCCCGGCCCAGCGTCAGCTCGTCCGCGTGCTCCAGGTCAGCCCCGACCGGTAAACCGCTCGCCAACCGCGTCACCCGCACCGTGCCCCGCACCAGATCGGCCAGATACAGCGCCGTCGCCTCGCCCGACATCGTCGGGTTGGTCGCGATGACGAGCTCCTGCACGCCGTCGCGCGCGATCCTGGCGATCAGGTCGTCCAGACGCAGATCCTCCGGATCCACGCCGTCGATGGGTGAGAGCGCCCCGCCCAGCACGTGGTAGCGGCCCCGGTACTCGTGGGTGCGCTCGATCGGAACGATCGCCGACGGCTCCTCCACCGCGCACAACAGGGCGGGGTCGCGCCGCGGGTCCGTGCAGATCGTGCAGCGCTCGTCCTCGGCGTAGCCGTAGCACTCGGCACACGGACGGAGGCGTTCCTTGACCTCGATCAGCGCCTCGGCCAGCGCATGCGCACGCTCAGGGGGCGTCTTCATGACGTGGAACGCCAACCGCTCGGCCGAGCGCGGCCCCAGCCCGGGGAGTCGCGCGAGCTCCGAGACGAGCCGCTCGACCGACGACGGCAGGATCGACGACACCGCGCGTCTACAACCCAGGAATGCCGAGGTTTCCGAGCGCCCCGGCCACCGATCCCAGCCGGCTGTTGGCGAGCTCCTGTGCCTTGCGCATCGCCTCGTTGGTCGCGGCGACGATCGTGTCCTGCAACATCTCGACGTCGTCCATGGCCGCGGGATCGATCACGACGTCCATGACCTCGAGCCCACCGGAGATGGTCACGGTGACGGCGCCGCCCCCGGCCGCGGCGCTGACCGTCTCGTTGGCGAGCTCCTCTTGGGCGCGCTGCATGTCCTCCTGCAGCTTCTGCATCTGGCGCATCATCTTGGCGGGGTTCTGTCCCATCAGTGCGGCTCCTCGGTCGCGTTGAACGTGCGTTTGAGCTCCTCCATCAGCGCCGCGTGATCCAGCGTCGGCTGCGGCTCGGTCATGGCGGCGAGGGCCGGAGCGGACACCTCGACGAACCGCAGCGTGAACGGGCGTCCCGCGAAGGTCGACAGCGCCCCCTCGATCAGCGAGCGCTCGTCCGGCTGGTCGAGCAGACGCATGAACACGCCGTTGACCGCCACCGCCACGACGTCATCGGCGACCTGGACGACCTCGGACCCGAGCAGGAAGCCGTGGACGCGCGCGTGCTGCTGCTCGATCTCGGCCACCACCTGCGGCCAGACTCTGGCAACGTGCTCCAGATCCGCGACGATCGGCTCACGCGGACGGGGCGGTGGTGGCGGCTCGACCTCGGCCGTGGGCAGCGACACGGGCAGCACCTCCGGGGCAGCGTCCGGCACCGCGCGGAGGACGGGAGGCGCCGACGGGGCGCCGCCGGCCGGCGCGATCCCGCGCTCCAGCGCCTCCACACGCCCGGTCAACGCCTGCACGCTCGCGTCGAGCGCCGGGTGGGCGAGCTTGGCGGCCACCAACTCGAGTTGGATGCGCGGGTCGGCCTGGCCGTGGCGTATGCGCACTTGCGCGTCGCCGATCAGGTCGAGCCCGCGCACGACCCGGGCCGGCGGCAGCTGGTTGGCCTGCGCGCGGAGCCGGTCGAGCTCCTCGGGCGAGTACGCCCAGTCCTCGCGCGGGTGGGCGCCCTGCTGCAGCAGGCAGAGGTAGCGCAGGTGGGTGACCAGCCCGCGGATGAGCTGCTCGGGATCGGCCCCGCGGTCGAGCGTCGCCTCCAACTGCTCGAACGCCCCCGCCGCGTCCCCGGCCGCCAGGTGATCGGCCAGCGCGAAGATCTCCTCGCGCTCCACCGCGCCGAAGAGTTCCAGGACGTCTGCGACCTGCACCGCGCCGTCACCGAACGTCGCGAGCTGGTCAAGCAGGCCCAGGGCGTCACGGTAGCTTCCATCGGCCGCGCGGGCGACCAGGTCCAGCGCCTCGGTCGACGTCGTCATGGCCTCGGTGCGCGCGACTCGCTCCAGCACCCGCATCAGGTTCGCGACCCCGGGCTTGCGCAGCGCATAGTGCTGCAGGCGCGAGCGGATCGTCGGCAGGATGTCCCAGGGGTGCGTGGTGCAGAGGATCACGACAAGGTGCGGCGGGGGCTCCTCCAGGGTCTTCAGCAGCGCGCTCGCCGCTCCCTCCTGGATCTGGTGGGCCTCGTCCATGATCGTGATGCGGTAGCGCGAGACGACCGGCGCGTAGCGCACGGTGTCCAGCCACTCGCGCATCTCGTCGATGCGCCGCGCACTGGAGGCCGCGTCGACCTCGATCACATCGAGCCAGTCGTCGTGGCCGATCCGCCGGCACGAATCGCAGGTCAGGCACGGCGTGGCGGTGGGCGCCGGGAAGCTCAGGCAGTTGAGGCAGCGCGCGAGGATGCGCGCGGTCGTCGTCTTGCCGGTGCCACGCGGGCCTGAGAACAGGTAACCCAGCGCCGGGCGACCCGAGGTCAGCGCGTTGCCGAGGGCGCGCGCGACGTGCTCCTGCCCGACCAGGTCGTCGAACCGCTCGGGGCGGTAGCGGTTGTAGAGGCTGCCGCGAGGCTCCTTGGATGGGTCAGTCACACGTCTCGTTCGGGGAGGCGGATTTCAACGGGCGCCGGGCGAGCGCTTCGGCGAGGTGACCCCATTGCGCCTGGATGGATCCACTTAAGGCTGCTTCCTTTCGGACCTGACCTGGTTCGCGGTCACCCACCGAATGGGACCTCGCCGAAGCGCTCGCCCGGCTCCCGCCCACGAGGATAGCCCGTCGCGCTCGGTCGCGTCGTCAGCGGCGACGGAAGCGCGGCGAAACGCGCTCGCCGCTCTTCTTGGCGCCGACGGCGCCGAAGATCCCGGCGATCCCCCCGCCGATCATCGCCATCGACAGCGCGATGTACAGCCACCCGCGCACTCCGCCGGTGTTCTGCCCGAACGCCGTCGTGAGCGCCCACATCAGCGTGCCCCACCCGAAGCCGAGCAGCACGCCCACCACCAGCGTGATCCATCGTGAGCCGGGGCGGCGCGGCGAGTCGGGCTGGCGTGGGGACATGCTGGGTTTTCGTCTTTCCGAAGGGTGGGCGGGCCGAGTGGGCAGTACTGGGATTGAACCAGTGACCTCCCGCGTGTGAGGCGGGCGCTCTCCCGCTGAGCTAACTGCCCGGGGGCCGCAGGATACCACCGGCGATCGGCGCCCCCCATGCCGTCCCCGGTCCCTGCGACGTGGACACGGCGGTGGATGGATACGGAGAGGGGGGGATTTGAACCCCCGTCGGACCGACAGGCCCGAAACGGTTTTCGAGACCGCCGCATTCGACCGCTCTGCCACCTCTCCGCGGGCGAATCTAGCAGTGGCTTTTCAGCACTCGTCCGGTACGATCTCCGTCGGAGATGTGTCCGAGCGGTCTAAGG
>JBKKDD010000274.1:0-7770 GCA_046708705.1 Miltoncostaeaceae bacterium
CATGGCCTCCATCAACACCACCGGCACACCTTCCGCGAAGCTCGGCAGGCAAAAAATGTCGGCCGCCAGGTACTCGTCAAGTATCCTGTCCTGACCAACGAAGCCGGCAAACACGACCCGGTCCGCCAGGCCGAGATCCCTCACCTGTCGACCGATCGCCTCCCGCTCGGGACCGTCCCCGACGATCGCGAGGGTCGCGTCGACCCCGGACCGCACCAGCTCGCCGAGCGCCTGGACGAGCAAGGGCACTCCTTTGTCGGCGGTCAACCGGGCAACCGTCAGGATCCGCACAGGGGTGTCCGGCGCCCGCATGCGGGGCGTGGCGCTGAAACGATCGGGATCCACGGCACAATGGACGGTGTGCAGCTTGGTCCACCGGTCCGGCCCGACGAGTCGCATCAATTGACTCCGGCAGTAGTCGCTGATGCAGACCACGAACTCGGCTCGCTCCACCTTCTGGCGCAATCGATGTCGACCGACGTCCGCGAACTCCACCGGACCATGCATCGTGAAGCTCCAGCGCCAGCTCGGCCCGCCGAGCTCACTCGCCAGCAGGGCGATGTCAGCGGCATTGTTTGCAAAATGCGCGTGCACGTGTTGGGTACGTGCCCGACGGCAGCGGTCCCAGACGATCAGCGCCTCACCGAAGTAGAAGATCTGCCACAGCAGACCGCGGATACCGCCGGGGCTCAAGCGGATCGCCTGTGCCAGCGTCGCCAGCGTGCGGCGCGGGCGCGTCACGACGGCGCGCGCGGCCGCGGCCATCAAGTGGGCCGGCCGCGAGGGCAGTATGGAGTACGTCGTCGCGGCGGCGCGCCGATCGGCGTCGGCGAGCAGATGCTCGGGCGCGGTCGCGCGCACTGAGAAGGTGACGATCTCGACGTCGAGCGCGCGCAAGGCCTCGACCTCGCGGAGCACGAACGTGTGCGAGATATACGGGTACTGGCTGCAGAGATAGGCAACCCTCATGCGGCCGACTCCAGCCAGCGAACCGCCTCGATCAGCGAAGGCGCCACATGGGCAACCCCGACCTCGCGCGCCACCGTCCGTGCCGTGTTCGAGTCTGGCTCCGCGATGAGCACCCCGGGGATGTCGAGCCTCGCCGCCGCCTCCATGTCCGTGCGCGCATCCCCGATCATCACCGCGCGCTCCAGAGTCACTCCGGAGACTTCGTCGCATGCACGGCGGAACATCCCCACCTCGGGCTTGCGGCAGTCGCAGCATCCCCGGCCGTGTGGGCAGTAAAGGATCCCGTCGAGCCTCGCACCCGCATCGTCGAGGGCAGATGCAAGCGTCTCATGTACGCGCGCGAGGTCATCCTCGTCCATAAGGCCGAGCGCGATGCCGCGCTGGTTGGTGACGACGACGACGCGGACGTCGAGGTCGTTGAGGATCCTGACCGCTCGTCCCGCACCGGGCAGGAGCGCGACGTCCCCGGGCGCCGTGACATAGCCTCCGTTTGGCGCCTTGGCATTGAGGACCCCGTCACGATCGAGGAACGCGACTCGTGGCAGTCGAGTCATTGCGGAAACATCTCCTGCTCGACGATCTCGCACACGATATGCGCGACCAGCATCGAGCATTCCTGGATACGAGCAGTGTCGTCGGCCGGGACACGCAGGCACAGGTCGGCCGCCTCTGCCAGGTCCACGCCGTCGGCGCCCGTCAGGCCCACTGTCATCATGCCGCGCTGTCGCGCCGTCGTGATCGCCCGCAGGACATTGGCGGATCGACCACTGGTCGACATCCCGATTGCCACGTCGCCCGGGACTCCGAGGCCGTCGATCTGGCGTGAGAAGACCTCGTCGTACGCATAGTCGTTGGCGATCGCGGTGATCGCGGAGAGACTGTCGAGGGTGACCGCCGGGAGCGGCGCCCGGTCCCTGCGGAAGCGACCGAGAAGCTCCGCGCCCACATGCATCGCGTCGGCCGCGCTGCCGCCGTTGCCGAACAGGATCACCTTGCCGCCGCTCCGAAAACATGCCACCAACTCATGTGCGATCTCCTCGATGATCTGCGGGAACGGGGGCGACAGGAGTTGCTCCTGGACGGAGGCGCACTCCTGGATCCGTTCGCGGATCAGGAATCCGTGGATGGTCTGCGCGCTACGCATCGCTGGCCGTCCAGGTCGAGAGGCCACCCAGCTCGAAGCGAAACGGCTCCACTGTCAACCCCAGCCGGATGAGCGCGTCGGCGACATGGTGCCGACGCTCGAACCGGCAGTAGAACAGCATGTAGCCGCCACCGCCTGCGCCCGTGACCTTGCCACCGAGCGCCCCATGTCGGCACGCCGTCTCGTACGCTTCGTCGATTCGACCGGTGGTAATACGCGGCGACATCCGTTTCTTGTATTCCCACGATTCGCCCAAGAGCTCCCCGAACGCATTGAGGTGCCCGCGCAGCAGCGCATCCTTCATCTCGGTGGCGAGCTCCTTGCCGCGGCGCAGACCGGCCAGGGTGTTCGGATCATCGGCCTCGAATCGCGCGACCTGGTCGTCGATGATGTGGTCGGAGAACCGCGTGCCACCGGTGTAGGCGAGCAGCAGGTTGTGCTCGAGCTCGTTCATCGCCTGACTCGGGATGCGAAGCGGGTTGACGATCACCCGGTCATCCAAGAACTCGATGAAGTTGAATCCCCCGAACGCCGCCGCGTACTGGTCCTGCATGCCGCCGCGGATCCCCAGGTCCCTGCGCTCGACCTGATAGGCGAGCTCGGCGATCTCATAGTCGTCGAGGATGAGACCGTGGTAGTCCTTGAGCAGGCCGATCATCGCCACGACGACGGTCGAGGATGAGCCCAGGCCCGATCCCGGCGGCGCCCCAGAATGCAGGAAGATGTCGTACCCGCTGTGGTCACGCGCGCCGCGGATCCGGCCGATGGCCGCCTTGACAAGGCTGAGCTCCCCATCCAACGGCAGGGACTCGCCCCTCGCGAAGCTCAGCGAGATCCCGAAATCGGCCGACTCGATGCAGATCTTTCCGTCGCGACGTGATCGAAGCGTCCCGTACGCGTAGCGATCGATGGTGGCACTCAGGACGCATCCACCCTCGCGCTCGGGAAATGGCGACACGTCGGTGCCACCGCCAGCGAATGAGACCCGGAGTGGCGCCTTGGCACGAAGGACCCTGGTCAGGGGGTGCGGGCTCGAGGTGTCTGGCCACCGTGTGGCCCCCATGAGCGTGGGCGATCCGGCACTCGTCATGATTGCTCCTCCCGTTGTGTCCGTACGAATTCGCGTGGCCCGCGACCGCGCGCGATGCGCAGCGCGAGCACCAGCTTGTGGCCGACCAGCACCGGCGCAGCGACCAGCGACCGGTAGACGACTCCGGGCGCCCCTGCCACGGCGAGCCCCGACAACACATAGATCGCCTGGCCGGTCAGACCGGCCGTTGCCAGCCGGCGGGCGGCATCGCGCCCGCGGACGGTCGCCACCAATGACACCGCCAGGTTCCCGGCCAGGAGCAGGGACTGCGGTGGTATCAACAGCTCGAGCCCGGCATTCAGGCGCTGGGGATCCCGACGTCGCAGACCCTCGCGTAGTAGCCGGGAAGCCCAACCTCCGGCAAGACGCAGGCGACCGGCCTCCCATCGAAGCTGCTGATCGCCGGTGTTGCGCAGGCTGGTCGGCATCGGCGATCGGACCCATGCTTCGGGAGCAAAGGTGACGGCCGACCCGGCCTCCACGAGCGCGAGATGATGCTCGTGATCCTCCACGATGGACGCGGCGGTCCAGGGCAGGCGGTGAAGGAGACCCTGTGTGAAGGCCATTCCGGAGCCCGTCAGTCCGGCAGACAGGCCGAGTGCGGTCCGACCCATGGGGCGCAGCGTGTTCATCAGCGCGTAGCCGGCGTAACGGAGTCCGGCCGCGCGACTCGCAGCCGGGTTGGCGACCTCGTAGCGCACCTGGACGGCCTCGGCGCCGTCGCGGACATGCGCGCCGATCGCCTGCAGCAGGTTGGGCGAGACGGTGCAGTCCGCATCGACGACGACCAGCACATCGAACACGGTTCCCATGCCGGTGAGGCGCTCGAGCGCCCATGCGATCGCATGACCCTTGCCGCGCGCCACACGATCCCGCCGCTCGAGAACCCTCACGCCCGCGCGCCGCGCGATGGCGGCCGTTGCGTCGCGACAGTTGTCGGCGATCACGATCACCTGCATCGCGTCGGAGTGGAGGTCGACGGCGGCGAGGGACGCCAGCGTCGCTCCGATCCCCTCGGCCTCGTCGTGGGCGGGGACGAGCACGACGAACCGAAGGAGCGGCTTCGATCCGCCGAGACTCGGGAGACGACGCCGTCGTATCGCGGCGGCGACGACAAACGTCAAGAGATATGCCACCTGCACGGCAAGCAAGACGGCGACGAGCGTCAGCGTCATCCCGCCGCGCCGCCCGACGCGATCGGATACCTGCTTCGGCCTCATGAGATCCTCCCGGAGGCGTCGCCCGGACCCGGCGCCCGCGGCAGGCGAAGTGAGCGTACCCACGGCAACATCGCGTGCTTTCGCACGCTGACCGCACGGACGAGGCCCGGCGCGACCCCGAGCGTCGCGGTGATGGCCACCGCCTTGCCCGACGGCCACGCCGCAAGCGCAGCTCGTGCAATCCGCCTTGCCTCGGCGTGCCGGCCGGCCACCAGGGCGGCCCGGGAGCGCCGCAGCAGGCTGTCGTGCTCGAAGCGCGCGAGCGCCCGTCGCACGGTCCGACGCTGATCGGGAGAGAGGGCAAGCTCGTCGCGCGCCTTGCGCAGCGTCTGCTCGACCCGGGGCCAGAGTCGGTCCGCCCCGGTGGCGTCGCGTGAGAGCGAGTTCGCCCTGAGGCGGTAGACCGCGAGCGGACGCGGGATGATCTCGATCTCGATCCGCGCCGCGGCGAGTCGCAACCACAGGTCCCAGTCCTCGACGATGCCCGGATCCGGATCGAACCCGCCGAGACGCTCGAACACCTCGCGGCGGATGGTCGGTCCCGGATAGATGAAGTTCTGTCTGAGCAGACTGCTCAGCAGGCCTCTCGACCGCCACGCGGGGTACGCGGAGTGATGCTGCAGGTAGGTCCGGCGGCGCACTCGTAGGTCCGGCTCCTGGAGCATCAGGGCATCGCACGAGACGAGGCCGATCTCGGGCCGCGCTTCGAGGAGCGCACCGACCGACGCGAGGTACTCCGGGCGCATCAGATCGTCGCTGTCCAACTTGGCGAGGAGGCGACCGGCGGCGACGGCTGCGGCCGTGTTGAGCGCCGCGCCAAGCCCTTGGTTGGATTGGCGGATGAGTCGGATCCGTGAATCGGCCAGGAACGGTTTCACGCGCTCGACAACCGCGTCTGGCGAGCCGTCGTCGATGACGATCAGCTCCCAATCCCGCCGCGTCTGGCCGATCACCGAGCGGACCGCGGCATCGATGTAGTCCTCCGTGTCGTACGCGGCCATCAGGACGCTGAACGTGGGTCTCACGAGGTGGCCGCCGCTCTGATGCGGAACGCTCGAAGTCGCGCGACCGCCATCTCGAACCGTCGACGGTCCCGTGGAGTGACACCGCCGCAAAGCAGCACGAGCCCGAACGCAATGCACCCCGTCAGAAGCGCCACAGGAATGGCCCCGGGCCCGCCGATCGCGATCTCGATGCCGCGAGAGCAGACGAACCCTGTGACGGCAGCCAGGACGAGGGCCGCGCGCTGCCGGTATGGCCACAGCTCGGAGCTTCCTGCGGCCAAGAGCCGGTTGACAACCGGCCACAGGACGACCACGCCCGAGAGCTGGCCGACAAACAGCGCGAGCGCGGCTCCGGTCACGCCCATCGCCCCGACCAAGACAATCGTCAGCCCCAACGTGAGGACCATCCGACCGAGCGCCAGGACGACGGTGAGGAGCGTGCGGTCGAATGCATACAGCGCATGAACTTGGATCGAGCCGACCGTGGCCAGTGCCGGCAGCAGCAGGATGATCGCGAGCGCATCGGCGGCCTGATCGAATCCGGGGCCGAAGAGCCGCATGATCTCGTGGGCGGCGCCGCCGCCCACCGTCGCGATCGCGAGCAGCCCGAATAGCGAGTAGCGCATGGAGTCGACCAGGGAACGATCGAATCCCGCTCGGTCGCCCGACGCCCGTCGTTCCACGAGCGTCGGAAACAGCATCTCAACCACCCGGTTCGGCACGTCGTTGAGTCGCTCGCCGAGGAGCCACGCGCGGTTGTACGCGCCGACCGAGCTGATCGGCGCGATTGCTCCGATCACCCAGGTCGCCGCGCCGGTGGTGACCCCGGTTGCCATCCCTGCGGGCGCGATGCGAAGACCGAAGCGAACCATGGCCGGCAGTGCGCGGAACCCCTCCCGGATCTCGGCGCGCGGTACCCGCGGGGTGACGAACCGCCGCAGGACGACGAGGCGATGGACGAGGCTGGTGGTCCACGATCCGACCGCGGCCAATGTCAGAGCCCAGAGCGTCCCCCAGACAATTCCGGCCACGATCGTCAACGCCAGGTAGCTAACGGCCTGATGCAACCGCACCCAGAACAGCGCCCTGCCCGCGCGAAAGGACGAGAGGATCACATCCGCGTTCCAGCACGTATTCCCGATGAAAAGGAACGCGATGGCGTTGACCAGCGCGTACACGAACAGGTCCGGCCGGTTGATCGGTCCGGCGAACAGAAGATAGGTCCCGACCATGGCGAGCCCGCCGATCACCGTCGTCACCGCGAACGAGAACGTGAATACCGCCGCAGCGAGCCCGGTGACACGCGAGGCGCGTGGAGAGAGCACGGCCAACTCGCGCACCAGGGCTGCCTGTTCCTTGAAGGTCGAGAGGAACCCGAGGGCGACCGTTGGCGCGAGCGCGAGCGCATTCTCGCCCAGGGTTCCGATCCCGAAGATCCGCGCAATGGTCACGCTGCTGACGACCCCCAGGAGCGCCAGCGACACGAAGCTGAGCGCACCCATGGCCAACCCCTCGCTCAACGATGCGCGATAGCCCATCCTCCGTCCGCTCCGGCCTCGCCCGCTCACGACGCCATCCGCAGCCTGTCCATGTGGTGTGCCGCTCGCGAGGCCGCTGCACGGAGATCCGCCCGCCGCATAGCGACGGCCGCGGCGATCCCGGCGGCCGCGCCATCGCGGTCGTCTGCCAAAGCGTCCACGAGGTCGACCAGATGATCTGCGTGCAGCTCGTCGGTGCGGATCGTCCAATCCTGTCTGTCGATGGACAGTTGGAAATCGCGGCATTTGGGTTGGTACTCGAGCATGACGCTCGGGATCGCACGAGCGCTCGCCAGCACGACCGAGTGCAGCTTCATCCCGACCATCACGTGGCAGTCGTCCATGGCCGCCAGGAGCGCGTCCACGTCGGACCAGTGGGGGAATGTCTCCACGTTTCGCCCGATCCGCGTGGCGACCCGATGAAGCATCGGAAGGTCGCGGTCCCATACCGGCAGGAGCCGGATGCTCCATCCGCGCGACACCATTGTTCGTCCAAACGCGACGATCTCGTCGAGGACGCGCTCCTGATCGCCGCCCCAGACCGCCCAGGACGTACCCACGTTCAGCCCGAGCAAGCGTTCACGCGGCACACCGAGCGCATGGTCGCCAAGCAACAGAGCCGGGTCACCGACGACGTCGCTCGCGATCCCGGCTGCGCTCAGAAGCTCCTGGGACAGGGGACCGCGGACCGTGACCCGATCGAACTTCGCGAGTGTCTCCCGCCAGCGAATCATGCTCCGCTCAACCTCCCGGCGCGCGACTCCGGGGAGCGCGGGGTCCTCGACCCCCACCCCCAGCGTCACGC
>JBKKDD010000275.1:0-13319 GCA_046708705.1 Miltoncostaeaceae bacterium
CGCGCGAGTCAGCTGGCGGCGGCAGTCCTTGAGGGGGTGCCCCGACACGTAGACGCCGAGCGCCTCCTTCTCGCCCAGCAGGAGCTCCTCGCGGCTGAGCTCCTGCCCGTGCAACGGCGGGTCGACCGAGATCGTCCCGGCGCCCTCCATCAGGCCGAACAGCGACTCCTGGCCTGAGGCCTCGTCGTTGCGCCGCCGCGCCGCCTGCCCCATCGCCTGGGGAAGCGCATCCAGCATCGCCTTGCGCGGCGCGCCGGTGGAGTCGAGGGCGCCGCTTCGCAGGAGGCTCTCGAGGGCGCGCTTGTTGACCTGCGCCTGGTCGATGCGCCGGCAGAAGTCGAAGATCGACAGGAACTCGCCGTCGACCTCGCGTGACGCGACGATCGCGGTGACCGCCGCGTCGCCCACGCCCTTGACCGCCGACAGGCCGAAGCGGATCTCGCGCTCACCCGTCACGGCGAAGTCGCTTGCGCTGACGTTGACGTCCGGCGGCAGCACCGCGAGCCCCATCTCGGTGCAGGCGTTGACGTAGAACGGCACGCGGTCCTTGGTGTCCATGACCGACGACAGCAGCGCGGCCATGTCCTGGGCGGGGTACTTGGCCTTGAGGTACGCGGTGCGGTACGCGAGCAGGGCGTAGCAGGCCGCGTGGCTCTTGTTGAACGAGTAGTCGCCGGCCGCCTCGCACAACCCCCACAGCCGCCGGGCAACGTCCGGCTTGGTGCCGCTCTGCTTGCACCCGGCGATGAACTCCTCCTGCAGGGAGGCCATCAAGACCTTGTCTTTCTTGCCGACGGCCTTGCGCAGGTCGTCCGCGCGCGACGGCGAGAAGCCGGCGATCGCACGCGAGATCGCCATCAATTGTTCCTGGTAGATCGCGACCTGGTACGTG
Organism: Miltoncostaeaceae bacterium; assembly: GCA_046708705.1. Classification (GTDB taxonomy): domain Bacteria; phylum Actinomycetota; class Thermoleophilia; order Miltoncostaeales; family Miltoncostaeaceae; genus CALMEC01. Next base: position 893 of record JBKKDD010000275.1, read on the forward strand.
GGGCCGGTGATCGGCGCGAGTCGCTCGTCGTCGAGCGGGGGCATGACGCCGGGGTTGCGCTTGTTCTTGGCGTAGGTCGAGATGAACGCCATCGGGCCCGGGCGATACAGGGCGACGAGGGCGACGAGGTCGGCGAACTCGGTCGGGCCGACCTCGCGCAGCGCCTCGCGCATCCCGCTCGACTCGAACTGGAACACGCCGAGCGCGTCGCCGCGCGCCAGCATGCGGTACGCGTCCGGGTCGTCCAAGGCCACCACGTCGATGTCGACGACCTGCCCGGTGTCGCGTTCGATCAACGCGATGCAGTCCTCGATGACGTCGAGGTTGCGCAGGCCCAGGAAGTCCATCTTCAGCAGGCCGAGCGCCTCGACGTCGTGGTCGGGGACCTGTGTGACGACGTTGCCCTCGTCGTCGATGCGCACCGGCAGAAAGTCCGTGACCGCGCCCGGGGCGATGACGACCCCGGCGGCGTGCACGCCCTCGTTGCGCACCAGGCCCTCCAGCGGGCGGGCGGTGTCGACGATCTGCTTGGTGATCTCGTCCGTGTCGTAGGAGCCGGCGAGCTCGGAGCCGGGCTTGAGCGCGTCCTCCAGCTTGACGCCGATCGGGCGCTCCGGCACGAGCTTGGCGATGCGGTCGACCTGCCCGTACGTGAAGCCCAGCACGCGGCCGGCGTCGCGCACGACCGCGCGGGCAAGGAGCTTGCCGAACGTGCCGATGCGGGCCACCGCGTCCGAGCCGTACTTCTGGGTCACGTACCGCACCACCGCGTCGCGGCCACGCACCGAGAAGTCGGTGTCGATGTCGGGCATGCTCTTGCGCCCGGGGTTCAGGAACCGCTCGAAGAGCAACCCGTGCTCGATGGGATCCAGGTCGGTGATGCGCAGGGCGTACGCCACCAACGAGCCGGCGGCCGAGCCACGGCCGGGCCCGACCGCGACGCCGTTGTCGCGGGCCCAGCGGATGTAGTCCCACACGATCAGGAAGTACCCGGCGAAGCCCATCTCCTCGATCACGTCGAGCTCGAAGCGCAGGCGCTCCTCGGTCTCGCCCCGCCACGTCGCGCCCCAGCGCCGATCGAGCCCCTCGCGGCACAGCCGCTCCAGGTAGCCGGCGGGGGTCTCGCCGTCGGGCACCGGGAACGTGGGCAGGCGCGGATCGCCGAGCGGCAGCTCCAGGCCCGTGCAGCGGTCGGCCACCTCGAGCGTGGTGGCGAGCGCCTCCGGGTAGTCGGGCAGCGCCAGCAGCATCTCCTCGGCCGACTTGAGGTAGAACTCCTTGGTGTCGAACTTGAAGCGCGAGGGGTTCGACAGCACGTCGCGGGTTTGAATCGCCAGCAACGCCTCGTGGGCGTCGGCATCCTGGTGGCAGACGTAGTGCACGTCGCCGGTCGCGATCAGCGTGCGTCCGGTGTCCTTGGCCAGGCGGGCCAGGTGGCCGTTGATGCGCTTCTGCTTCTCGATCCCCGAGTCCTGAAGCTCCAGGTAGACGTCCTCGGGTCCAAAGATCTGGCAGAGCGTGTCGAGCTCGGCGCGTGCCGCGCCCAGATCGTCGCGCTCCAGGTGTGAGCAGATGGTCCCCGAAAGGCAGCCCGACAGCACGATGATTCCGTCGGCGTACCGGCTCATCAGGCCGTGGTCGATGCGGGGACGGCGGTGGTAGCCGTCGAGATACCCGGCCGAGCACAGCTTGATCAGGTTGTAGTAGCCCTGGATGGTCTCGGCGAGCAGCGTCAGATGGGCGCGACTCTCGCGCGGCGGCCTGGCCGTGTGGTCGGGGACCACGTAGGCCTCGAGCCCGACGATCGGCGTGATACCGCGCTTGCGCGACTCGCGCACGAGCTCGACGGCGCCGCTCATGACGCCGTGGTCGGTCAAGGCGACGGCCGATTGACCGATCTCTTCGACGCGATCGAGGAGGCGCCCGATCTTGCAGGCGCCGTCCAAGATCGAGTAGTCGGAGTGGACGTGGAGGTGGGCAAACGCCCCGGCGCGGCTCACCCTCGGGGACGTCCTGTCGCAGATGACGGCATGAGGGGTGAGGCTATCCCCGTCGCCGGGCGCGAACAAGCGGCGGCCGACCCCAGATGCGGTGCTCGAACGACTAGCCAGGCGCTACTGATGGTGCGTGCGGGTTTTTTCGCAGACACTGTTAACTCTCCGATCGTTAGCGCCGATAGGAACGCACCGGGTTCCTGCAGCGTGCGGACCCAGACAACGAACATCGAGGCACCCCAAGTGGACGACGTCATCCTCGTCGCGAAAGACCTGCAGCCGGCCGCCTTCATCATTGTGGCCGTCGCGATCGTCGCGATCGCGTCCAACATGTTCATGCCGATCGTCGGGCCATGGGCATCGCTGATCGCGGTGGCCGGTGTCACGGTGTACGTCGGCAACCGTGTCAGCGCGGTCGACTCGCGCCCCGCCTGGCTCCTGCCGCTGGCCGCCGCGGGCGGTCTGATGGCGGCCGCAGCCGGCTACCGGCTGTGGAAGGCGATTCGAGCGACGTCGAACAGCGACAGGACGATCGGCTACGTCTTCCCCACGGCGATGGCCATCGGCGCCCTGTGGCTCGCGATCGCCCTGATCCACGTCGAGGCATCCGAGGTGGTCGCGACCGTCACAAAGTAGGGCCCGGCAGGCATGTCGGAAGGGTGATTTCGGCTGGCGGGATCCCGTGCCCGCAAACGGTTCGCGGGACAATCGTGCCTGGCACGCTTTACTGAACGTTAACGAGCCGTAGCGAGGGGTTCAGGCGCTCGCCTCGGCAGGCTCGGCCAGGATGATTCCCCAGTCCCCGCCGACGGCCAGCAGGCGTCCGTCGTCGGTCCACGCGGCGCAGGCGGCCCCGCCGATGAAGCGCACCAGGGTCCGCTCCGGGAGACGGATGAACGCGACGCCGAACAGGCGCCCGTACTTGACCGGCGTCGCCGACAGACGCCCGCCCGGCGCGACGACCTCGCCGGGCACCGGCGCCAGCAGATCGCTCGGCGCCGCGGGCGGCGCCAGGGCGGCCGCGGGATCGGTCTCAGGGTACTCGTGTGCGCCGACCCGCAGGTCGGGCACCGACCAGCGGCGGATCACCCGCTTGTGGATGCCGCGCAGCGTGGCGCCATCGTCGTCGAAGTAGAGCGAACGAGCGCCCTCGCGGTGCATGGCGATCAGCCGGATCAGCCCGCCGCCGGTCACGCCGAGCGACTCGTCGAGGCCCGGCCGGTCCAGTGGGATCTCGGGAGCGAAGTCCGACAGGAGCGCCGCAGAGGTCTGCCGCCGCCGCCCGCCGCGTCCGATCAGCTGCGCGCCCTGCGTCTCACGGGCAAACGAGATGATCGACCATGCCCCCGCGTCGTTGGGGATCAGATCGGGACGCAGGCGGTTCGTGCTCATTCGATCTCCCTTGGTGCTTCAAGCCAGAGTGCTCCCCATTCCCCGCCGACGAAGAGCCCCTTGCCGGACGGGTCGAGCGCGATGGTCCGCGCCCCCTCGACATGACGCACGAGCGCCCCGTCCAGCGCCCTGACGACGCATGCGGCCGCAGGCTCCGCGAACGGGGTTCCCAGTGACGCCAGCTCGCCGTCGGCGCTCAGGCTGATGGACAGCGGTCCCAGTATGACGGGTGTCCAGGCGCCGAGCCTCGAACGGGTCTCGGTGTCCCAGAAGCTGCAGGCGCCGTCGGCGTGACGCGCGAGGGCGCGGGGCGCGGCACAAGCCGCGGTCAGCGCGACGATCGGCGAGCCGTCCTCGCCGGCGAACCCGGCGCCGCTGGTCGCGAGCAGCGTCCCATCGGCGCCGTACGCAATCGCCTCCGGCGCCGACGCCACCTCCACCTGCGTGGATGCGGCGCCGGGGATCTCGAGCTCGAAGAGCGCTCCGTCGTGGACCCCCGCGACGCGCCGTCCGTCCGCGCGGATGGCCACCGGCCCCTGGCCCAGGTCGGCCGCCAGGTCACCCAGGCTCGGCAGCACGACACACCTCCAGCCCGAATCGTCGAGTAGCAGGCCGGCGTTGGCGAGCGGGGCGCCGGCCAGACGGCTGAGCCCCGGCGGACGACGGTCGAACTGCGCGACCATGTCGGGCAGGCGAATCGAGCGGGCCAGGTTGGGCGCCACGGTCAGCACCTGCGTCCCGTCCGCCACCATGCACGCCTGATGGGTCACGAACGGCACGCCCTTGACCGGGCGCAGCAGGCGCTCATCCGGCGCCAGCTCGACCCCCTGCGGCGCGGGCGCGGCGGCGAGCCCGAGCCCGCGGGCGGTCTGGGCGACCCGGGCCCACGGGCCGGGGTCGGCGCCGTCTACGCGGATGTTCTGCGGCGGCGGGGTGCGCCTCATCGGTCCTCCACCGCCTTACGGATCTGGTGGGCCATACGGCTTTGCAGGCTGAAAAGCTCGATGAAGCCGGGGCTGGCGTTCTGCGAGAACGAAGCGTCGGCGTCGAACGTCGCCAAGCTTTTATCGTAGAGGCCGTACGGCGAGGACCGCGCCACCACCGTCGCACCGCCCTTGTAGCAGCGCACGGTGACGTCGCCCGTGACCGCGGCGCTCGCGTTGTCGATGTAGGCGTTCAGGTCGGCGAGCGTCGGCTCGTACCAGAGCCCCTCGTAACACAGCTGCGCCCACTCGGCGTCGACGAACGCCTTGAGGCGGGTCTGGCGACCGGTGAACACGAGCTTCTCGAGCTCCTTGTGCGCACGGAGGATCAGCTCGGCAGCGGGTACCTCGTAGATGTCACGCACCTTGAGACCGACGACCCGATCCTCGACGTTGTCCATGATCCCGATGCCGTTGCGCGCTGCGATCTGCGCCGCGGTCTGGATCAGCGCGACCAGGTCCATCTCCTGCCCGTCGAGCGCAGTGGGCAGCCCATCGCGAAACGTGATGACGACGTCCTCCGACCGGTCCGGCGCCAGGTGCGGCGGCGTGACCAGCTCGCAGACGTCGTCGGGCACGATGTTGGCCGGGTCCTCGATGACGCCGCCCTCGCTGGAGCGCCCCCACAGGTTGTCGTCCAGCGAGTACGGCCGCTCGACCGTCGACGAGACGGGGATGCCATGCTCACGGGCGTAGGCGAGCTCCTCGTCGCGCCCCATCTGCCATTCGCGCACCGGGGCGATGACCTTGAGCTGCGGCGCGAGCGTGGCGACCGTCGCCTCGATGCGCACCTGGTCGTTGCCCTTGCCGGTGCAGCCGTGGGCGATCGTGTCGGCATCGTGGGCGATCGCGGTCTCGACGGCGAGCTTTGCCAGCAGCGGCCGTCCGAGCGCGGTGAAGAGCGGGTACGTCCCCTGGTAGCGGGCATTCGCGCGGATCGCGGGCGCGACGTACTCGTGGACGAACTCCTCCTTCGCGTCGACGACCAAGCTCGCCACCGCCCCCAGGTCCAGGGCCTTCTGGCGGATGGCCTCGAAGTCGTCGGTCGGCTGCCCCAGATCGACGCACAGCGCCACGACCTCGGCGTCGTACTCGTCCTGGATCCACTTGAGCATCACCGACGTGTCCAGGCCCCCGGAGTACAGCAACACGACACGGTGCACCTCGTGCGGCTGCGCGAGGTAGCGGGCGGTCGTGGGGACTGGACGGCGTTCGGACACAGCGAGACCTCTCGTCGGGGATGCGAGCCACGGGAGTCTGTCCGCCGCCGCCAATGCACGCAAGTGCGTGCGCCCCGATCTGTCTGGGACCTGTCGCCCACAGATGTGCAGGTGGAACATCGGGACTGGAGAAATACCCCAAAGATGTCGATACATGAGATATGAAGTCGTCGAGTCACCGATACCGGAGCACATGGTGAACTGCCGCACGGTCGCGCCATCGATGGTGCTGATTCCGGCTGACACGGTGTCGATCGGCGTCGTGCGCGCCGCGGTCTGTCAGGCCCTGCGGGATCAGAACTGGAGCGACGACGCCGTCCGTCGCGTGGCGCTCGCCACGAGCGAGGCCGTCGCGAACGCCGTCGAGCACGGATCCACGGTCGGCGAGCTGGTGGAAGTCGTTTTCCAGGTCGGCGACGAGGATGCGCAGATCCGCGTGCTCGACTCCGGGCGCACGGACACGCAGTGGTCGCCTCCGCCGATCCCGACCCCGCCGCCCCACACCGCCACGCGCGGACGGGGACTCTCGATCATCAGCGCGCTCGCCCAAAAGGTCGAGTTCCGCGCCGCCGGTCGCGGCACCGAGCTGCGCCTCGATTTCTTACGCTTCGCGGCGGTCTAGTGGCTCACACGCCTACGCGGTGACTTTGGTGCCGACGCCCGCCTCGGTGAAGAGTTCCATCAGCAGGGCGTGCGGCACGCGGCCGTCCACGATCTGCGCGGCCTCGACACCACCGCCGAGGGCGGTGGCGACCGCGAGCAGCTTGGGCAGCATGCCCGCGCCGACCTGACCGGTGTCGATCATGTGGTGCAATTCGGGGAGCGCGCACTCGCTGATCAGGCTTGTCGGGTCGTCCACATCGGCCAGGAGCCCCTCCACGTCGGTCAGGAACAGCACGCGGCGGGCATTGAGCGCGGCGGCGAGCGCGCCCGCGACGGTGTCGGCGTTGATGTTGTAGCTCTGACCGTCGGCGTCGACTCCCACCGAGGCGACCACGGGGACGAAGTCCGACAGGCGTTCCAGCACATGGGTGTCGAACGCCTCGATGTCCCCGACGAAGCCGAGGTCGGCGTCGGGATGCTCGGCCTTGCGCGCGCTGATCAGACCCGCGTCCTCGCCGGAGAGCCCGACCGCCTGCACCCCTGCGACGCGAAGCTGCGAGACGATCTCGGTGTTGATTTTGCCGACCAGGACCATCTTGACAAGCTCCATCGTGTCGGCGTCGGTGACGCGCAGCCCGTCCACGAACTTGACCGCTAGGCCGAGCCGATCCGAATAGCGCGAGATGTCCGGCCCGCCGCCGTGGACCACCACGGGGTTCATCCCGACGAGCTTCAGCAGCGCCACGTCGCGGGCGAACGACGACTTGAGCTCCGGCGCGGTCATCGCCGCGCCGCCGTATTTGATGACGATCGTCGCCCCGGCGAACTCCCTGATGTAGGGGAGTGACTCCAGCAGGACGTCGACGCGCTGCTCCAATCCCTCCCGCACGGGGGTGGTGCGTTCGATGCGGCTCGTGACGATCCCTTCCCTCGAATGGCGACGACGCGGAAAGCTACCAGCGGATCGCGACGGCCCCGGTCGCAGACTCTGCGAACGACACCCTGGGCTCCGGGACGACGTGGTCCGGGTCAGCGGTTTCGCATCGCGTCCGCGGCCATCGTGAAGTAGTCCCAGAGGGCGGTCGCGTAGGGTGTCGGGGGGTTGAGTTCGTCCAAGGCGCCGCGCATCGCGGCGAGCCAGTGGTCGCGGGCGTCCGCATCCACTGGGAACGGGGCGTGACGCATGCGCAGGCGTGGGTGGCCGCGGGTGTCGGAGTAGGTGGTCGGGCCTCCCCAGTACTGGGCCAGGAACAGGCGCAGACGCTCGCGCGCCGGGCCGAGGTCGTCCGGCTCGGGGTAGAGCGCGAGGAGCACCGGGTCGCGCTCGACCCGGTCGTAGAAGGCGTCCACGAGCTCGGAGAAGAACGGCATGCCGCAGAGCGCGTCGTACAGGGTCTCCGGCGCGTCGTCGCCGGATCCGGTCGTTGTCATGACGCGTCAGGACCGGTAGTCGGCGTTGATGCTCACATAGGCGTGGGTCAGGTCGCAGAAGAACACCTCGGCGACGGCCTCGCCACCCCCCAGGCCGATGTGCATCTCGTACTCCTCGCGCGCCATCACCTCGGCGATGTGGGGATCCGTCGGAGCGAGGCCGTCGAACGTGACCGAGGGCACAGGTGGCGGCCCCGAGGTCCCGGCCAGCGCCGCGCCGATCGCCTGCGACAGGCGACCCCAGTTGGCGTCGCGGCCGTACACCGCGGCCTTGACGAGCGGCGAGTTCGCGATCGCGCGGGCGACGTGCTCGGCCTCGTCCCGGTCCCTGCCGCCGTGGACGAGGAGCCGCACGACGTGCTCGGCCCCCTCCCCGTCACGGACGATCTGCAGCGCGAGCCACCGGCAGATCCCCCGCAGCGCGACACCGAACGTCTCGGCCTCCGCCCCGATCAGCTTGGGGCCCTCGCCGTTGGCCATGACGAGCAGCGTGTCCGACGGGCTCATCTGACCGTCCACGCTGATGCGGTTGAACGACTCCGCCGCGGCCTGCTTGACCAGCGGCTGCAGCACCCGCGCGTCGAACGGCGCGTCGGTCGTGACGTACGCGAGCATCGTCGCCATCCGCGGCGAGATCATGCCCGCGCCCTTGGCCGCCGCGCCGATCGCGTACTCGCCGGACGGAAGGCGCAGGCGGAACGCGCCGCCCTTGGGCGCACGATCGGTCGTGCAGATCGCCTGACCGAAGCTCGTCCCGCCCGTGCGGCTCACCGCCGAGGCCGCCGCGGCGACCCCCCGCGTCACCACTCCCATGTCGAACCGCATGCCGATGACACCGGTCGAGCACACCGCGACCTCGCCGGGATCAAGGCCGAGCTCGGTCGCCGCCACCGACCCCATCGTCCCCGCGTCCGCGATGCCCTGGGGGCCGGTCTCGGCGTTGGCGTTGCCGGCGTTGACGACCACGGCCTGGATGTGGGCCGAGTCGAGGCTGCGCGTGTGGATGACCGCCGCCGACGGCAGCGCGCTGGCCGTGTCGACCAGCGCCGAGGTGACCCGCCGCGTGCTCGCCAGGACGCCGACGTCCAGACCCCCCGACTCCTTGAGCCCGGCCGCGACACCGCTCGCGACGAACCCCCCCGGGGTCGCCACCCCGCCCGCGGCGAGTCGCTCGAGCTCGGACGGGAAGCCGAGCCAGTCCTGGCGCAGCACCGGCAACCCGCTCAGCGCAGGCCCTCGTCCTCGGCGAACCCCGCCATCAGGTTCAGGTTCTGCAGCGCCTGGCCGGCGGCGCCCTTGCCCAGGTTGTCGATGACCGAGAACACCGTCACCCGACTGCCACGGGGATCGACCACCGGGCAGACCTGGGCGAAGTTGGTGTGCTGGACCGCGCGCATGCCCGGCGGCGTCTCCACCACCTCGACGAACGGGTGCTCGGCGTAGAAGTCCGCATAGCGCTGCCGCAGCACGTCGCCGTCCATCGTCCCGCCGGTCAGCCGGGCGTAGCAGGTGGCCAGCAGCCCGCGGTCGACCGGCACCAGGTGCGCCGTGAACGTGACCTCCACGCCCAGCTCCTGCGCGATCTCGGGCGTGTGGCGGTGGCCGTAGACCTTGTAGGCGACCACGCTCTCGGTGACCGACGAGAAGTGCACCGTGTCGGTCGGGGTGCGGCCCGCTCCGCTGACGCCGCTCTTGGCGTCGATGATGACGTCGGCGATCTGACCGACGAGCGGCAGGAGCCCCAGGATGGAGGCCTCGGGGTAGCAGCCGGGGTTCGCCACCAGCCGGGCGGTGCGGATGGCATCGCGGTTGCGCTCGGGCAGCCCGTACACGGCCTCGCCCACCAGGTCCGGCCTGGCGTGATCGAACCCGTACCAGGCGGGGTAGGCCGCAACGTCGCGCAGCCGATGGTCGGCCGAGATGTCGACCACCCGCACCCCACGGTCGATCAGGTCGGCGACGAGCGGCGCTGCCTCGCCGTGAGGGTAGGCGACGGCCGCCAGATCCCCCGCCGCCACGGCCTCGGGCTCGTAGACCGTCAGCTTCCGGTCGACGCGGTACTGGGGCGCGACGTCCACCAGGCGTCGCCCGGCATCCGCGCGCGCGGTGATCTGACCGAGATCGAAGACGGGGTGGGCGTCCAGGAGCGCGGTGAGTTGCGCCCCCGCGAACCCAGCCGCGCCAATGACATGGACCCTCATCCGCCGCCTCCGACACGGCACTTGGGCGGCCTATGAGCCACACACACAGACGGGCGGCTCAAACATCTCCGGCGGCTGGAATTCACTTCTCGCTCCCGGAGCGCAGCTCGGTGCCGAAGGCGGAGGCGAGCGCGGCGACGACCGTGGCCACGGGCGCCTCGATCTCGTCGTCGGTCAACGTGCGGCCCGGGTCGGCGATGGTCAAGCGCAGCGCCAGGCTGACGCGGCCGGCGGGAATCGGCTGGCCCGCGTACCGGTCGAACAGCCGCACATCGCGCACCAGCGCGCCGCCGGCCGCACGCGCGGCGGCGATCAGATCGACCGCCGCCACCGTGTCGTCGACGACCAGGGCCAGATCGCGCGTGGACGCCGGCACCGACAGCAAGTCCTCGAACAACGGCCGTTCGGCGGGCGCGGCGTCGAGGAGCGTCTGCAAATCGAGGCCCGCCACGGCCACCGGCCCGCGCACGTCGAAGTTGCGGAGCACGACGGGGTGCAATTCCCCCACCCAGCCGACCTTGGCGCCGCCGGCCCGAAGCTCGGCCTGCCGCACGGGGTGACCGTAGGTGGCCGACGCAGGCGCGGCTTCGACGCCGACGCCGGCCGCGCGCGCCAGCGTCTCCGCGACGCCCTTGGCGCCCCAGAGGTCGACGGTCGGCGCGGGCGCGCGCCAGTGCTCGCGCGCGGGCTGGCCGAACTGCATGCACACCAGCCACTCGCGCTCGTCGGCCAAGCCGTCGGGGCGCGGGGCGTACGTGCGACCGACCTCGAAGATGGCGCCGCAGGGGTGCTGGCGCGCCTGGTTGCGCGCGGCCGCCCGGAGCAGGCCGGGGAGCAGCGACCGGCGCATCACGGCCACGTCCTCGGACAGCGGGTTGGCCAGGCGCACGACCTGCCGGCGCGGGTCGTCCCCCGCCAGCATCAGCTTGTCGGCGTCGGCCGTCGGGACGAAATGCAGGGTGATCGCCTCGCTGAAGCCCAGGTCGGCGGCCAGGCGCGTCAGGCGGCGGCGAAGCGCCTGGACCGGCGTGCGCTTGGCTCGCGCGACGATTCGGGGCAGCTCGGCCTGGATGTGGTCGAAGCCGGTGTGGCGCCCGACCTCCTCGATCAGGTCGATCTCACGCTGCAGGTCCCCCGCGCGCCAGAACGGCACCGTGACCTCGTGCGCGTCGGCCCCCTCCGCCACCGTACAGCCCAGGCTGCGCAGGATCGCGGCGGAGCGGTCCGCGGGCACGGGCATCGCCAGGATGGCGGCGGCGCGGGTGTGGCGGAGCGGGATCGGCCCCGGCGTGGGTTCCGCGACGTGCTCGTCCAACACGCCCGGCACGAGCGTCGCGCCGCAGATGTCGACCAGCAGCCGGCACGCGACGGCCATGCCGATCGGCGGCAACGGTCGCGGCAGGCCTTTCTCAAACCGGCGGCTCGACTCGGTGCGAAGCCCCAGGCCCCAAGCGGTGGCCAAGATGTTGGGGCCGACGAAGCTCGCCGCCTCGAGCATGACGCGCGTGGTGGACCCGGAGACCTCGGCGGTCGCCGCGCCGAACACACCGGCGATGACCGCGGGCCTGGCCTGGTCGCAGATGGCCAGCATCGTGCTGTCGAGCGTGCGCTCCACGTCGTCCAGCGTCACGATGGTCTCGCCGTCGCGGGCGCGGCGCACGACGATCCGGGCGCCCTCCACCAGATCCAGGTCGAAGGCGTGGAGCGGCTGGCCCGTCAGCAGCATCACGTAGTTGGTGACGTCGACGACGTTGGAGATCGCCCGCATGCCCGCGGCCTCGAGCCGCACGCGCAGCCAGTCGGGTGACGGGCCGACCGTGACGCCGGTCAGCACGCATGCCATGTAGCGGGGGCACAGATCGGGGGCGTCCACCTGCAGCGCGACGTGGTCGGCGACCGTCCCCGCGCCACGCGCTTCCGGCATCGCGGTCTCCGGATCGCGCAGCGGCGTGCCGGTGACGGCCGCGACCTCCCGGGCCACTCCCCACAGGCCGAGCAGGTCGGGACGGTTGGCCGCCAGCTCCAGCTCGATCACCGTCTCGGAGAGCGGCAGCGCCTCGGCCAGCGGCGTGCCGGCGACCAGGGTGTCGTCCAGCACCATGATGCTGTCGGGATCCTCGCCCAGATCGAGCTCACGTGCCGACAGGATCATGCCGTGGCTCTCGATGCCCCGCAGCTTCGCGACGCCGAGCGGCCGGTCGAACCCGGGCAACAGCGCCCCGGGCATCGCGATCGCGACGGTCTGGCCGGTGGCCACGTTGGGCGCGCCGCAGACGATCTGCTGGGGTTCGCCGCCGCCGACGTCGACGCGGCACAGGCTGAGCCGGTCGGCGTTGGGGTGGCGCCCCGCATCGATGACCTTGCCCACACGGAAGCGCGCGAGGTTGCCGTCGGTGTCCGGCGCACCGCGACGGTGGATGGCCTCGACCTTGATCCCCGCGGCGGTCAGCCGCTCGGCGAGCTCGTCCGCCGAGAGCCCGTGGTCGACCAGTTCCGCCAGCCATGACAGCGGAACCCTCATCCCCAACCGCCCCATTCGCCGTCGCACGAGCGGTGAGCAAATGCAGCCGCCATCAGCATTTGAGCCCCGCAGGGGCTCATAG
>JBKKDD010000276.1:0-7061 GCA_046708705.1 Miltoncostaeaceae bacterium
AGGGGTGGCTCGGGGTACCCATACCCGATGACGATCATGTTGAGCATCGGCTGCCACGCGGAGCGCGGCTCGCCGAGTGGCTGGTGGGTCAGGCGAAGGCGCGTGTGCCGACTGAGACGGTGTGTCGCGCCACCGCGCTTGGGTGAACCACCGTTGCATCGTCCGCACCGACGGAACCACCGACGGCCCACCGCGGTGCGTGCGGCGAAGGTCCGCGATCACCTCGCGCGGCGGCTCCCGGCGGCGAACCGCCGCTCGGCCTCCAACCGAAGCTCAGGCCACGAATACGACCCGGGCTCGTCGCGATCCCTTGCCGCGAGCCGCACCCCGCGTACGTGCGCCGCCAACGCCCGCCGCTTTCTGGTCGTCAACCGTCCGTCGGCCGCAATCCCAGGCCGCGGCGACCCGTTTGGTGAACTCCTGTCCCGACCGCTTCGTGAAGTACCCGTCGTCGCGGTGGGTGCACAGCCACACCACCACCCCGTGTGCCATGCAGTACGCGGCGCTGTGCCAAAACCCACTCGACACTGTGTCGAAAAATGACTCAAGTGGCGCAAGGTCACGCCGAATGGCTTTCACCCCGACGCGACCGGGACCAGCGTGGATCGTGGATGCTAAGGGAGCGGACGATCGGGTCGGGGTGGATCCGGACGCACTGCACCACCGCGAACGACATCCTTCAGCCGGGCCAGGTTCGGACGCAATGCACCATCGCGGGCCACGTCGTTCCCGTCGGGTGGTCCGGATCGTGAACCGCCGCGGGTTGCATTCCGTCCGTCGTGGTTGCGGCATCGCCGGCGCGGGTCGAGACCAGGCGCAGGAGGCCGGCGACTGCGGCTGCCAGGATGACCACCACGACGAACGGGGCTTTGCGCCACAGCTACGAGGCGCTCGCCCCGGGCACCCGGGTGCTCCTGGTCATGGAGTACCCGGGTGAACGACTCGATCCAGCGTGGCTAGAACTTGCCCGGGACGCCGCCGCCCTTGACGACCGCGAGGTCCTCGAGCCAGCCACCGAGGCGGGCGTGGTCCTTATCGTCCTCGGCCAGGCCTGCGCGGATGTTCTCCACATCGGCGATGATCTCGTCGACGTTGGTCTTGTTCGCGGTCGAGACCCGGTCTCTGAGCTTGCTCTTGACGTCGGCGTCCAGCGGCATCGGCGATCCTCCTGGTGGGTGTCAGTACTGCTGCCGCAATTCTGCGTGATCCGACGGGTGGATGTCCAGTGCCGTGCGCACGTCGTCGCCATCACGCTGGGTGGTCGATGCCCCGGGCGGGTCCGCCGATTCAGCGGGAGCTTACGGGCGCGCTGGGCGGCGCGACCGCTGCGGAGACTCGGAAACGCTGCTCGACGGTCCGGCGATTACCGGCCGCGTCGGTCGCGGTGACCCGCAGCAGGTACACGCCGCGCGCCAGCCGGCCGAGCCCCAGCGCACGCGCAGCGTTGCTCGGGAGCGAGGCGTTCCGTGTCCCCCCGCCCGGCCCGCGAGGGAGCCGCACCACCGCGACGCGTACCGACAGCGCGCGGCTGATGGCATCGGCAGCGGTAAGCGTCACCCTTACGGGGTGGCGTTGCTGCGGGCTTCCGGCGACGACGACAGCCGTCGACGGGCGCACGCGGATCTCGTCCACCGCAAGCGTGGGCGGCGTGTTGTCCACAACGGCCCGCCATGCGCGGCGGACCACGTTGCCGACCGCGTCGCCGATCACGAGCTCGACCGAATGGGGTCCGTCGGCAAACGCCTGGGTGCCGAAGCGCACGTCCACGACATCGGTCACGACGCGGCCGGTGCGCCGCCGGACCCCGTCGACCAGAAGCGCCCAGGTCGCGATGGGGCCGGCATCGGTCGCCTCGACCGCGACCCTGGCTGTCGCGCGAATGGGTCGCGACGGCACCCCGAGCACCGTCCGCAGGCCCGGGGGCTCGATGTCGACCCGAATCCTGCCGGCGCCGAAGGCCGGGTCTGCACCGGGGCCGCCCAGGTCGAGCGCGTCACGGACGAGCAGCGCCCGTACCTCGGCGACGGTCGGCCGAAGTCCTGAGCGTCGCATCGTGCCCAGCATCGTTGCGGCGGCGCCTGCCGCGTTGGGGGCGGCGATCGACGTGCCCCCGACGTCGCGCTCGTTCCCCACCGGCGTGGCAAGGCGCGTCCCGGTCGGGGCGGCGAGATCCGGCTTCAGCCGCCCGTCCGCCGTTGGTCCGTGCGAGGAATAGCGCGCCAGGCTGTTGCCGCGCCAGTCGACCGCGGCGACGCTGATGCTGCCGGCCGCATCGGCGGGTGTCGGGACGCTCCCCAACCGCGATCCGCTCAACGCCAGCAGATCGTCCTCGCGTGAGTAGAGCGTGAGCGGCGACGCCGGCGGCGGACCCGTGACCAGCACGGCCCGCAGCCGGAAGTCCCCGCCGATCTCCGATCGGATGCCGTTGAGGCGCTCGGCGGGCGCGGCGCCCTCGATCTGCCGATCGGTGGACATCGCGATCGCCTGCCACATCCCGTCCGCCAGGCGCCGCTCCAGCACCAGGTCGATGTCGCTCCGTGCCGCGCCGCTGGGATTGGTCCACGACAGGTGAAAGGTCATCGGTTGGAACGCGGGGTGCGTCAGGATCCAGGGTGTGGCGCCTGGCCAGTCGAGCACGTGGTCGCCATCAGCGTCGACCCACGTCCCCGACCAATGCTTCTCACCGTAGTTGCCGGCTGAGTTGAACCACATGATGCCCGCCGCGGCGGCCCGATCGACCGCGCGGGCCGGGGCGCTCGTGCCGTCGAAAGGTCCTTCGAGGAAGTTGTTGGAGTGCACGACCACGTCGACCCGCTGGGTGGCGAGCCAGTCCACGGCCGCCACGAAGTCGTCGGGGGTGTGGTAGTTGACGAACAGGTAGGTCGCCCGCGGGGCATAATCGAAGACCGTCTGGGCGACCAGCTGGCCGTGGTCGGTCAGGTTGCCGTATGCGTTGGTGCCTGCGATCCCGGCAGCGGGATCGAACGATTGCCGGATCAGTCGCGATGCGGGTGGCAACTCGCCGGTTGCCTGCAGCGTCGGCACCGACAGGCCGAAGCCCAGATCGAGGATCGCGATACGAAGGCCCGCGCCGTCGGCCGCGCTGTCGCGGAGCGCCGCGGCACCCGTCCGGTCGACGCCCTGGCTGACCACGGCGTCGCCGTATGCGCTGGGTGGGACCGCGACCGTCGCGACGCCGGGGAGCGCGGCGATGGCCCGCCGTTGAGCGGACTTGCGCACGACGACCTGCAGCCGTCGACCGACGCGCCGGTCGACGTGAAACCCGCGTGCGCGCAATGCGGTTTGGACAGAGGTCGTCTGACCCGGCGCCGCCACGACATTGACCGAGACGCCGCGGGGCCGTGCGGTGGCAGGCGTCGACGTCGCTGCGACGCATGCACCGACGGCCACGACGATCATCGCGATGCGACGCCATCTCATCGCGGGCAGGAAAGCAGATCGTCCGGGGGCGATCCACTTTGCCGGCCCGGCTGCGCGTGATCGACGCGCCATCTTCGCCCTGAACGCGGACCCGGGCGCCTCAGGTTGCTTGGCGATCCAGCCGATACGACCAGCGATGGCTCCGCCGCGACGTATCTTCCACCTTCTGCTGGTCCGGACCGCCGTCATGGCGCTGGCACCAGCCGGTGTCGTCCTGTGGGCGTTCGGACCGTTGGCAGCGTCGATCACGGGGGCGGGCGTGATGCTCCTCGAGCTGTGGCGGGTTCGCACCGCCGTGCGCTCGGGGGTACCGGAGATGCTCGCGTTCGTTCCCTCGCGCCCTGCCGATCACCCGTGGCTCGACCCCGACGGCTTCCGGCAGGAGCTGGATGCGCTTGCGCAGATTGGCTTTCGCACCGTGGCCGACTACTCCATCGACTATCCGAATGCCCCGAAGGGTCTGGCCAGAGTGCTGGTGCACCAGGAGCTGTGCGTGTACGCCGAGGTCAGCCAGGTGCGCGACCGGGGCAACATCACCCCGACGACCACCTCGCTGACCAGCATGCTCGACGATGGCTGGTCGCTCCAGACCACGTCGCTCGAGCCCCTCCCCGTGGCCGTGGCGTTCATGCAGGCCAAGCGCTCGGTGTGGCGCAGCATCCCCGGCGCCCTGGTCGAGGAGCTCTTGGCCGATCACACCCTGCTCCGCGCCCGGATGTGCGCAGACCTGGGCATTCGCATCGGCGGCGACGGTACGTTGGAGCGCTACTTTGAGCTGCAGCAGCGCGGCCACGAGGCCCGCCGCGCGGCGCTCTACTCGACGAACATCGTGACCGGAATCGCCCGCGGGATCGCCGCGGAGCGACGCCCGGCCCGCGAGTGGTTCGGCGAGTACGCGTCCTCCCGCTCCTAGTCTGGGCGCAACCCCGCGTGCCTGGCGCGGGGGTTGCGTCGTCGGGTTACTGGGTTGCGGCGGTGCGGTCGGCCGGGGCGAGGACACCACCGGACAGGAGCCACAGCGCGAGCTCGTCGGCCGGCATCGCGGCCGCGAACACGTGTCCCTGGACCAGGCCGCAGCCGAGGCGCTCCAGGCGCTGGATCTGACCCTCGGTCTCGATCGTCTCGGCGATCGTCGGGATGTCGAGCATGCGTCCGATGGTGACGAGCGCGTCGGCGAGGCTCGGCCTGTCACCGTCGTCCCAGACATTGACGAACGCACCGGGGATCTTCAGCGCGTCAACCGGGTAGGAGCCGAGCTGCGCGAGTGACGAGACGCCGGTGCCGAAGTCGTCGAGCGCGACCCGGAGCCCGCGCTGGCGCAGGGCGACCAGACGCTTGAGTGATGCCGGGTCGTTGGTTCCGAGGATTCGCTCCGTGATCTCCAACGTCAATGCGGACGCCGCGAGCCCCGATGCGTGGACGGCCTCGACGACCCTGGCCTCGAACCCGCTCTCGGCCAGGTGGGCGGGCGAGATGTTCACATGCAGCTCAAGCGCCCCGTTGCCGACGCCGCTCATGTTCCAGCGCGCGACCTGGCCACAGGCCTCACGGATGACCCAGTCCCCAATCGTCGATGCGTGGCCGGCCTCCTCGGCGATCGGCATGAACTCGGCGGGCGAGACAAGGCCGGCACCTGGCCGCGCCCAGCGCACGAGCGCCTCGACGGCGACCACCTGTCGGTTCGGAATCGACACGACCGGCTGATAGAAGAGCACGAGCTCACCACGCTCGGCGGCCAGGCCGACGTCGCGAACCAGCGCGGCGCGCTCGGTGTGGGCGTCGCGCAGCGCGGCGTCATAGACGGCCGAGCGGCCCTTGCCCGATCGCTTGGCGTGATACATCGCGGCGTCACCCTGCGACAGCAGCTCGTCCGCGGTGAGCCCCGCGGTGGCCCGGGCGACACCAAGGCTCACCCGTGGATCCAGCGCTCCGCCCAGCCACTTGATCGGCTGCTCGAGCGCGAGCTGGATGCGCTCGGTCAGCCGGGTGAGCTGCTCATTCTCGGGAACGCCGTGCACCAGTACCGCGAACTCGTCGCCACCCAGTCGCGCCGCCACGTCGTTGCCACGAAGACACGACTGCAGGCGATCGGCGAGCTCCTTGAGCGTCAGGTCCCCGACCGCGTGGCCGTACGTGTCGTTGACCAGCTTGAAGTCGTCCAGGTCGACGTAGACGACGCACACGTCGGAGCGAGGCCCGGACGCGAGCGCCTCGTGCAGGCACGCCGCGAACTGTGCCCGGTTGGCGAGCCCGGTCAGCGAATCGTGTGTTGCCTTCTGTGTGAGTTCCGACTGGCGCTCGTTCAGCTCGACCAGGGTGCGCTCCAGGCGCCCCTTGCCGATCGCCACCCCAGCATGGGCGGCCAGGGTCTCCAAGAGCTCCACATCCGACGAATCGAACGAGGTCGCCACACCGACCCGGTTGGCGACGGCGATGGCGCCGATCACGCGACGCTCACTCTCGAGCGGAGCGACGATGACCCCACGGATCCTGTCGGCGTCGATGCCGATGAGCCCGCACCTGAGCTCCAGGTCGGCGGGAGTGAGCAACTCCGCGCGCCGCGTCAGCGCGACCGCGGCAAAGACCGAGTCGTCCATATGGGTGACGGCGCGCACGCTGTGCCGAGCCTCGCCGGGGCCGTCGGTCCGCACGATGTACGGCTCGTTGGAGCGCTCGGCGTACAGCACGATCTGCGCCACGTCAGCGCGAAACACGTCACGCGCCTGGAAGAGCACCGAGTCGATGGCCGCCCCCAGCTCCGTCGCCTCCAGGATGGACCGGGTCGTGGAATAGACCACCTTGAGCCGTTGGTGCTGCTGGTGCTCGCGGACGAAGGCCCGGTAGGCCACGAACAGGACCGCCGCCGGGCCCACCAGCGCGATGACCAGCTGGGGCTCGTTGGCGACAAGGTAGGCGGCGATCACGCCGAGGCCGGTGTTGGCCACGTTGACCGTCATCGCGATCCCGGCCGCCATGCCGATCTTTGGCATCGACATGCGGCCCTGGGCGAGCGAGATCGCCCCCGACACGGCCAAGACGCCGAGCGCGCCGACGATCGTCATCGCCCCGAACACCACGACGATGCTGCGCACCGAGAACGGGTGAGCCGGATCGCCGGCGACGTGGAAGAGCACCAGCACGACGGTCGCCTGCAGAATCCACATCGAGGTGTTGAAGGCGAGCTTGACCGGGATCAAACGCACCTTCGCAAAGAGCGCGCCCAGGCCCGCCGCGATCACGAATATCTCCGGCGGTACCAGGAACAGCCCCAGGCAGAGCGCGAGCTCACCGAGCGTGAACGAGTGCGCCTCGTTCTTGATGTACAGATGGATCAGCGGGAACTCGATCGCCGCGACCAGCAGGATGAACCCCCACCACGGCAGCGAGACCGACACGTCGGGCTGTGTGTCGGTCCTGACCAGAAGACCCAACGCGAACGCGACGAAGAGCATGCCGAGGACGAGCAACCAGACACGCCGGGTCTGCGGAGGGCCGAAAATGAACGAGGCGAAGCGAGACCAAAGTCCCGCTTCGCCGGTACGCGATGTCGTGTCCAGTCGGCTGTTCATCAGAGCGGGCTATGTGCCCCAATCCTGGCTCGACCAGGAGCTTCCGCTCCA
>JBKKDD010000277.1:0-2965 GCA_046708705.1 Miltoncostaeaceae bacterium
CGTTCCCGGGGCTCGGCCCCGGCCACCTGCGGCTGACCGCTCGAGGCTCCGCGGAGAACCGGCGCCTGGTGTCCGCGATCCAGGAGGCCATCGCGGAATGTGCATGACGCAGCATGACGGGCTCCTCGTCGTCGACATCCGGAGCGCCCGATGAGCGACGCACCGCTGACCGTCGTGGGCATCGGCGCAGACGGCTGGCCCGGGCTCGGGGAGGCCGCACGCGCGGCGGTGCTGGGGGCGCGGCTGCTTGTCGGCAGCGCCCGGCAGCTCGCCCTCGTCCCCCCGACCCCCGCGGCCCGCCGATCATGGCCGTCGCCGATCGACAGCCTCCTCGACGACCTCGTCAGCGGCCGGGCCGGGCCGACCTGTGTCCTTGCCAGCGGCGACCCGATGCTGCACGGCATCGGTGCGACCCTCGCGCGGCGGGTGGACCCCGCCAGGCTCACGGTTCACCCCTCCCCGTCAGCGTTCTCGCTCGCCTGCGTCCGGCTGGGATGGGACGCGGCCGAGACCACGCTCGTGAGCGCGGTCGCCGAGCCGGTCGCCGCGATCGGGTGGGCGCTCCAACCGGGACGGCGGCTCGTCGTCTACGTGCCCGGTCGCGCGGGGGCGGCGTCGGTCGCCGCGCTGCTTCGCGAGCACGGCCTCGGCCCGAGCCGCCTCGTCGCGCTCGAGGAGCTCGGGGGCCCGGGCGAGCGGATCGAGGAGAGCACCGCAGACGGGTGGGGCGATCGCCCGGCCGGCGCGCTCCACGCCGTCGCGGTGGAGTGCCGGTCCGCGCCGGGGACGGTGCCCCTCGCCCGCGTGCCCGGGTTGCCCGACGGGGCGTTCGAGAACGACGGACAGCTCACGAAGGAGGAGGTCAGGGCGATCACGCTCGCGGCCCTCCAGCCGATGCCCGGGGAGCTTCTGTGGGATGTCGGCGCCGGCAGCGGCGCGATCGGCATCGAATGGCTGCGCGCCGAGCCGACCGCCCGCGCGATCGCCGTCGAGGCACGCGCAGATCGAGCCGGCCGGGTCGAGCGCAACGCGCTCGCGCTCGGTGTTCCGCGCCTGCGCGTCGTGGTCGGGCACGCGCCGGCGGCGCTCGGCGAGCTCGAGCAGCCCGACGCCGTCTTCATCGGCGGAGGCCTCACCGCCCCCGGCCTGCTGGAGCGATGCTGGGAGGCGCTCCGCCCGGGCGGCCGGATCGTCGCGAACGCGGTCACCCTCGAAGGCGAGCGGCGGCTCCACGCCGCCCACGCCGGCCACGGCGGCCGCCTGGTGCGGCTCGAGGTCAGCCGGGCGGAGCCGGTCGGCGGCTACACGGGCTGGCGCCCGCACCTGCCGGTCGTGCGATGGTCGTCGCGGAAGGAGCTCGCGTGACAGTGCATTTCATCGGGGCCGGCCCCGGCGCTGCGGATCTGCTCACCGTCCGCGCCGAGCGCCTCATCGGACGCTGCCCCGTCTGCCTGTACGCAGGCTCCCTGGTCCCGGCCGAGGTCGTCGCCCTCGCGCCGCCGGGCGCACGGCTCGTCGACACGCAGGGCCTCGACCTCGACGCCATCGTCGTCGAGCTGCGGGCGGCACACGAGCGGGGAGACGACGTTGCCCGGCTCCAGTCGGGCGACCTGTCGATCTTCAGCGCGACCGCCGAGCAGACCCGCCGCCTGGACGAGCTCGGAATTCCCTGGGATGTCACCCCCGGCGTGCCGGCGTTCGCCGCCGCCGCGGCGGCGCTCGGCTGCGAGCTCACGTTGCCCGGCGTCGCGCAGACCGTCATCCTCACCCGCCACGCCCGGCGCGCGACCCCGATGCCGGAGGGGGAGGATCTCGCGTCGCTCGCCGCACACGGCGCAACGCTCGTGCTGCACCTGGCCGTCCAAGCGATCGAGGAGATCTCCGGCCGGCTCGAGCCGGCCTACGGCGCGGAGTGCCCGGCAGCCGTCGTCGCGCGCGCCAGCTGGCCGGACGAGGTTATCGTCCGGGGCACGCTCGCGACGATCGCCGGGCAGGCGCGTGACGCCGGCATTCACCGCACCGCCGTGATCTTCGTCGGGCCCGCGCTCGCAAGCCACGAGTTCGGCGACAGCCACCTGTACTCGGCCGCCCGCGAGCGGTGTCACGGGACGGAGGATCCGACCGCATGAGGAAGGTGCTCATCATCGGCATCGGCGCCGGCGATCCGGAGTACGTGACGGTGCAGGCCATCAAAGCATTGAACGAGGTCGATGTCTTCTTCGTCCTCGACAAGGGACGCGAGAAGCGGGACCTCGTCGAGCTGCGAAAGGAGATCTGCGACCGCTACATCGAGAACGGGTCGTACCGGCTCGTGGAGGTCCGCGACCCGGAGCGCGACCGCACCGCGTCGGCCTACCGCTCGGCGGTCGAGGACTGGCGCCGGCGCAGAGCGGACGTCTACGAGACGCTGATCCGGGAGGAGCTCGGCGAGGATGGTTGCGGCGCGTTCCTCGTCTGGGGCGATCCGTCGCTCTACGACAGCACCCTGGCGATCATCCACGAGATCCTGGCCAGAGGAACAGTCGCGTTCACGTTCGAGGTGGTTCCCGGGATCAGCAGCGTTCAGGCGCTCGCCGCCAAGCACAGGATCGCGCTCAACCGGGTCGGCCGGCCGGTCCACATCACCACGGGCCGGCTGCTGTCCGAGGGATTCCCGGAAGGCGCCGACGACGTCGTCGTCGTGCTCGACGCGGATTGCACGTTCCGGACGATCGCCGAGGACGGGATCGACATCTACTGGGGAGCCTACGTCGGAACCAAGGACGAGCTCCTCGTGTCGGGCGACCTGAGATCCGTCATGGACGAGATCACGAGGATCCGGGGCGAGGCGAGAGCGCGGAAGGGCTGGATCATGGACACCTACCTCCTGCGGAGAGCCAGTCGGTGAGCAAGCGCCTGCTCGTTCTCGGAGGCACCACCGAGGCCCGTGAGCTTGCGGCCGCGCTCGACGAGGCCGGGCTCCCCG
>JBKKDD010000278.1:0-9280 GCA_046708705.1 Miltoncostaeaceae bacterium
ACCCAGGACTTCCTTTCGGCGGCCAAGGTGCTGCGCTGGGGGGCCTTCGGACTGATGCTGATCCTGGTCATCGCGGCGGTGCTACTGATCGGCAATACGATCCGCCTGTCGATCTTCGCCCGACGACGCGAGGTTGAGGTGATGCGCCTGGTCGGCGCCACCAACTGGTTCATCCGCTGGCCGTTCGTCATCGAGGGTCTGATCTTCGGGCTGATCGGGGCCATCGCCGCCGTCGTGCTGCTGGTCGTCGGCAAGCTCACGATCGTCGACAAGCTGCTCGACCTCAACGACAGCCCGCTTCAGCAGCAGACGGACTCCACCATCGGCATGCCGATGCTCGCGGCGATCCTGATCATCTCGGGCGCCGTGCTCGGTGCCCTCGGCAGCGGGATCACGCTGCGCCGCTTCCTGCGCGTCTGATCCGACCGTTCCCGACCGCGGCGCGGCGCGGTTTGGCGTGACTGGCCTATCATCGGTCGACAGGTGAACGATCGACGCAACACGCGGGGTACGCCGCGTCGCCTGGGAAGCTCCCTGCTGACGGTGCTGCTCGTCCTGTTGGTGTTCGTCGCCGGAGTGTGGGTGGGTGGGCATCCGCGCCAAGTCGGTCTGGATCAGCTGCCCGCGGCGGCCCGCGACCGGCTGATCGCCGACGACCGCACCGCCCTGGCGACGCAGGTCCTGACGATCCTCAAGGACGACTACTACAAGCCGATCCCGCCCGCGCTCGAGACGCAGGTGGAGAACACCTCGGTGGCGTCGCTCGTCGAGAAGCTCGGCGATCCGTACACCGAGTACCTGAACCCCGACCACTACAAGCTCTTCCAAGCCGACCGGGAGGGCAAGTACGGGGGCGTGGGCGTGGAGTGGCAGCCGGAGGGCGACACCGCCCGCATCGTGCGCGTGTTCCCCGAGAGTCCCGCGGCCGAGGCCGGGATCCGCTCGGCCGACCGTGTGACCGCCGTCGACGGGACCAAGGTCACGCGCACGGACGGTTTCACCGCGATGCAGATGGTCAAGGGCGACGAGGGCACGGGGGTGACGCTGAGGATCGCCCGTGCCGGTGCCGCCGAGCGCGATTACGCGCTGACCCGGCGGGAGATCCGCAGGCAGGTCGTCGAGTCGCGGGTCGAGACCGTCGGCGGAAAGCGCATCGGCTACGTGCGCCTGGATCAGTTCACGGAGGGCTCTGGCAAGGCGTTTCGTGCGGCGGTGCGCAGGCTCGTCGAGCAGAAGGTCACGGGCGTGGTGTTCGACCTGCGCGGCGACGGTGGCGGACTGGTCCAGGAGGCGATCGGCGTCGCCAGCGTGTTCCTGCGCGACAAGAGCGTGATCGCCACCACGCGGGATCGCAGCGGCACAGGCGACACGCTGACGGCGACCGGCGACCCTGTCGACGCCAAGGTGCCGCTGGTGATCCTGGTGGATCGCAGCTCCGCCAGCGCCAGCGAGATCGTGGCGGGCGCGCTTCGCGACGACGGGCGGGCGCGCCTGATCGGCACGCGGACGTTCGGCAAGGCGCTGATCCAATCCACCCGGACGCTGGCGAACGGCGGCGCCCTCAAGTTCACCGTCGCGTCGTACCTGACCCCCAAGGGCTTCGACCTGGGCACCCGCGGGCTCCCGCCCGACCTGCAGGTGACCGACGATCCCAAGACCCAGCCCGACGAGGCGCTGCAACGTGCGCTTCGTGAGGTCGGCGCCCGCTGAGCCGTCACCGTTCGTCCGCGCCGGGCACGCTGGTCGTGGGGGTGCTCGTCGGCTCGGGGCGGGGCCTCGCCGTGGAGCCCGCCTTCGAGGCGGGGCAGCCGGTGCGGCTGGGAAAGCAAGGCCGGGACGGGCGCATCGGGGACCTGGTCACCGTCGCCAGCGGACGCGGCGCGCCCCGGGTCGTTGCAGTCCACGGTCCGGCGACGTCGCCGCGCGCCGCGATGGCGGCGCTGTTGGCGAGCGAGGGTTTGGGGCGGTCGTTCCCCAAGGCGGTCCTGCGCGAGGCGGACGAGGTCGCCGAGCAGGCCGTCGTGGTCGACGAAGGCCGCCGCGACCTGACCGATCAGCGTGTCATCACGATCGATCCCGAGGGCGCAAAGGATCACGACGACGCCATCACCGCGACACTCGAAGGCGAGACAATCCGCCTGTGGGTGCACATCGCCGACGTGGCCCGATACGTTCGTCACGGCGGCGCCATCGATCGCGAGGCGGCCCGCCGCGGCAACTCCGTCTACGTCCCCGGCACCGTCGACCCGATGCTGCCGGAGCGGCTCTCCAGCGACGTCTGCAGCCTGCGGCCGGGCGCGGATCGCAAGGTCGTGACCGTCGAAATGGCGTTCGACGCGGACGGCGAGGTGACCGAGACACGCTTCTTCCGCGCGCTGATCCACTCGACCCGTCGTCTGACTTACCCGCAGGTGGACGCGCAGTTCGCGGGCGGGTCGCTGGGCGACGCCGTGCTCGAGGCCGACCTCGCGGTGCTGCGCACACTCTCCGACCGTCTCCGGGCCCGTCGTATGGGTCGCGGCGCCCTGGGCATCGAGACCGCCGAGCCGGTGTTCCGGTTTGCAGGGGATCGGCTGGTCGGCGTCGAGATGGAGGGGCAGACCGCGGCGCACGGGCTGGTCGAGGAGTGCATGATCGCGGCCAACGAGGCGGTTGCGCGCTACATGCTGGCGCGCCAACGCCCGACGATCTTCCGCCGCCACGAGGATCCGGCGGGACGCAGCGTGGAGCTCCTCTACGAACGGCTCGGCGAGCTCGGCGTGCCGGTCGGGGATCTGGCCGAGGGCGCCCTGACACCGACGCAGGCCGCCGACGCGGCGGTGCGGGCGAGCGCGGCGATCGCGCACCACGTCGCCCGAAACGGCGGCGGGCGGGCCCTGCCGGTGCTCGTGCTGCAGGCGCTTCGCCAGGCGCACTATTCCGCAGAGCACGTCGGCCATTCCGGCCTCGCGAGCGCCGCGTACCTGCATTTCACCTCGCCGATCCGCCGCTACCCGGATCTGGCGGCGCACCGTGCGCTGCTGGACGCCCTGGGCCTGGACGATCCGGCGGCCGACGCGACCGAGCTGGCGATGGAAGCCGAGCGCAGCTCCATGACCGAACGGGCCGCGACCGGGCTGGAGCGACGGGCCGACCGGATCTCCCTGGCATTTCTGCTCCAGGAACGGCTGCGCACGGACCCCGACGAGGTATTCGCCGGCGAGGTCACCGGCATCGGCGAGGGCGGCGCGTTCGTCGCGTACGGCCCGCAGATGGCGTTTGACGGCTACCTGCCCGCCCGCCGGATCGAGGGCGACTGGTGGCGCGCCGACCCGCTCGGCGTGATGCTCGTCGGTGACGAGTCCGGCCGGCGCATCGCCGTCGGAGACACGATCCAGGTTCGGGTCGTCGAGGTCACCCCCCTGCGCGGGCGCGTCGACCTGGAGCCCGCGGAGACGTCCATGCCCGCGCCACGTCCCGCGCCGCGCAACCGTCGGGACCGCCGCCGCTAGGCTTCCATTACCGCCCCTCTCGACACGGCACTTGGGCGGCCTGTGAGCCCCTACGGGGCTCAAACGTCGATCGGGGCTGGGATAGAATGTCGGCGATGGGGGCGAAAAAGGCAGACGAGCGGTTTCGCGACGTCGCGCAGAACCGCAAGGCGTTCCACGAGTACGAGATCACGGATCGTATGGAAGCGGGGCTCGTGCTGATGGGCAGCGAGGTCAAGGGGCTGCGCGAGCGCGGCGCGAGCATCCGCGACGCCTACGCGCAGATGCGAGACGGCGAGGTCTTCCTGATCGGGCTTCACATCCCCGAGTACTTCAACGCGCGCTTCGGGCACGAGCCCACGCGCACGCGCAAGCTGCTGCTCAACCGCCGCGAGATCGACCGGCTGGACAGCGATATGCGCGAGAAGAGCCTCTCGCTGATTCCGCTGCGCGTCTACTTCAAAGGCAGCCACGCCAAGGTCGAGCTGGGGCTCGGTCGCGGCAAGAAGCTCTACGACAAGCGCCGCGCGATCGCCGAGCGCGACGCCAAGCGCGACACCGACCGGGCGGTCAAGGCCGCGCGGAGGTGACGATGGAGCGCGTGCGGGTCTCGAGCGGCACGCCATGGGAGCCGCTCGTTGGCTACTCGCGTGCGGTCCGGGTCGGCCACCGTGTCTGGGTCTCCGGCACCACCGCGAGCGGCCCGGAGGGCGCGCTGGTGGGAGGCGACGATCCGTATGCGCAGGCCGTGGAGACCCTGCGAAACATCCAGGCGGCGCTGGAGCAGGCCGGCGCGAGCATGGCGGACGTCGTGCGCACCCGCATCTACGTGACCGACATCACCCGGTGGGAGGATGTCGGCCGCGCCCACGGCGAGTTCTTCGCCGACGTGCGCCCGGCCACATCGATGGTCGAGGTCAGCCGCCTGATCGACCCCGCGATGCTCGTCGAGATCGAGGCGGAGGCAGAGATCGACCCATCCCACTCCGCGCCTGGGCAACGTTAACGTTCAGTAAAGCGTGCCTGACACGATTGACCCGCGACGCCTTTCCCGGCAAGAGATTCCGGCGCGCGAAATACCCTTTCCGATAATCCGGATCTGGAGACTTTGTGACGTCGCTCGCGCAGGCCATCCGGCGTATGCGTCGAACGTGGTTTTGCCGTCAAGCAAAGGGGACGAAGCGATGTTCGACCGGATCGAAAAAGGTGACCGCATTTCGCTGGCGGGAGCCGTCGTGCTCGTGATCGCGCTCTTCCTGCCGTGGTACGGGATCGAGGACGACCTGCTCGGCGGGGGTCCGGCGGGTGATGCCCTCCGTTCGATCGTTGGCAATATCTCGTTGAACGCCTTCGAGGCCTTCGGTTTCCTGGATATCGTGCTGCTGCTGCTGGCCATCGGCGCGGGTGCGTTGATCGTGCTGGTCGCGATGGGCAAGCTGGACGAGTCGCTCCATCGCTTCGTCGAGACGATCGGCATCATTGCGGCGATCGCCGTCCTGTTTCGACTGGTGATCCAGCCCGACGGCGCGTCGCTCAAGTGGGGGATCTTCGTCGCGCTGATCGGCGCGGGCGCGATCGCCGCCGGTCAGTACCTCACGCGGACGGGGAAGATCTGACGACGACCACGTGCTCCTCGAGCGCGCCGTGCGCGCCGTAGGTCGTGATCTTTTCGACGTCGGAGGTACGGCTGGGCCCCGAGACCAGCGAGATGGCCGACGGCGGCGTGGCGCCCGGCCGGTAGGCGGCGCCGAGGGCCTGCGCGAGCGTGCCCACGATCAGCTCCTCACGCAGCACCGCCAGGTGCCACCACCCGATCGCGTCGAGGGAGCGCCCGTGCGTCGGCGAGCTGCCGACCAGGAGCGTGCCTCGCTCGGCGACCGCGCCGATCGGCACGGTGACCGCGCACGTCGGCGGCGCGTCGTCCAGGCCGAGCAGCTCGCGCCACCCCCGCTCCGACGGCCACGTCACGACCTCGATCCCCGCCGCGGCGACTGCGTCCGCGAGGCCGAGCCGGCCGAGCCACGGATCGTCGGCGATGAGCGCGCGGCCGGCGCCCCACCGCGCCATCTGGGCGACGCACGCCGCCGCGCACTCCTTGGCCCCGACCAGCTCCCCGGTCGCCCTGCGCCGCGCCAGCGCCGCGATGAACGCCGCGGTCACCCGATCGGGGGCCAGCGTGTCGGCAGGTCGCGTTGCGCGGTCCAGCCGCCGGCGGGACCCGGCAGCCGGCGGATCCATCCCCCGCGGCCGAACACACGCAAGGCAAGTCGGGTGACACCCACGCCGACCCGGTAGCTCCACGGATGGCGCCACGCAGCCGCCCACACGCGCGCGCCCAGCCGCGCCCTGCGATGGGCGGGGGTGCTGACCGCCCCGCGGAGCTTGACCAGCAGGTCGTGCAGCGGGATGCCGACAGGGCAGGCGTCGTGACAGGCGCCGCACAGCGACGACAAAAATGGCAGCTCGCTGCCGCGCGGCGCGCTCGTGCCCTCCAGGAGCGGCGTGATGACTGCGCCGATCGGCCCCGAGTACGGCGATCCGTACGCCTGCCCGCCGACCGTCCGCCACATCGGGCAGGAGTACAGGCACGCGCCGCAGCGGATGCAGGACAGGGCCTCCTCGAACTCCGTTCCGCGCAGCGCGGTGCGCCCGCCGTCCAGGATCACCAGGTGCAGCTCCTCGGGGCCGTCGGTCTCGCCCGGCCGGCGCGGCCCCGTGATCAGGTTGACGTACGTGCTGGCGTCGTCGCCGATCGCCGCCATCGGCAGCACCTGCAGGATGTGTGCGGCCTCGTCCCAGTCGGCGACGACCCGCTCGGCGCCCATCACCGCGACGTGGATGGGGGGGAGCGCCGTCACCAGGCGCGCGTTGCCCTCGTTCTCCATGACGCACAGCGTGCCGGTGTCCGCGACGGCCAGGTTGACCCCGCTGACGCCGATCTGCGCGGCGGCGAAGTCCTGGCGCAGCCGGCGGCGCGCGTACGCCACGAGCGCCTCGCGCTCGTCGGGGATGTCCTCGCCGCTCTCGGCCCGGAAGAGCTCCGCGATCTCGCTGCGGTTCAGGTGGACCGCAGGGGCGATGATGTGCGACGGCCGCTGACCGAGGAGCTGCAGGATCCACTCGCCCAGGTCGGTCTCGACCACCCGGACTCCGGCCTCCTCCAGCGCCTCGTTGAGCTTGATCTCCTCGGTGGCCATCGACTTGGACTTGGCGACCAGCGTCGCGCCGCGCGCACGGGCCAGGTCCACGACGTAGCGTGCCGCGGCATCGCGATCGGGCGCGTGGACGACCACGCCGCCGTTCGCCCGCACCCGCTCCTCCAATCGCTCGAGCAGTTCCGGCAGTTGCCTGATGTTGCCGCGGCGGATCTCACGGGCCCGGTCGCGCATCTGGTCGAAGCCGAACTCCTCGCGCATCTTCTCGCGGCCCGCCTGCCAGCTCGCCGCCGTGCTCTGCAGGTTGGCGCGCAGCTGGGCGTCTGCCACCGCGGCGGCCGTGCGGGCGCGAAGCGGCGGGCCCTCGTCGTAGCTGACGCCGACGGTCATCGGTCCAGCAACTCGGCGATGTGTCGCGCGCGAAGGGGTGTCCCGATCCGCCGTCCGCGTCCGACGATGTGGATCAGGCAGGAGAGGTCGCACGCGACGAGCTCATCGGCCCCCGTGGCGGCGGCGTTGCGCGCCTTCTGCTCGCCGAGCGCGCCGGAGACCTCGGGAAACGTGACCGAGAACGCGCCGCCGAACCCGCAGCACACGTCCGTGTCGGCCATCTCGACCAGCTCCACGCCCGCCCCGCCGATCACCGCGCGCGGGCTGTCGCGCTCGCGCAGCAACCGCAGCATGTGGCAGGAGTCGTGGTAGGTGACGGTCGCCGGCGCGTCATCGGCGCGGGCCGGGGTCAGGCCGTTGCGCGCGATGAACTGAGTCAGCTCAAACGTCCGTGCCGCCAGGTCCGCGGCGGCCTTCTGCTCGGGCTGCCCCGCGAACAGGTCCGCGTACCCGTGCGTCACCATCGCGGCGCACGAGCCCGACGGCACGATGACCGGGTCCGTCCCGGCGAACGCCCGTAGCGCCTGGCGCGCCACCGTGCGCGCCTGATCAGGGTGCCCGGCGCTCCACCCCGGCTGGCCACAGCACGTCTGCCCTTTTGGGACGCTGACGCTCACCCCGAGCCGCTCAAGCACCCGAGCCGCGGCCGTCGCGACGCCCGGCGCCACATGGTCCGTCAAGCACGTTCGCATGAGCATGGCACGCATCGGGTGAGTCTAGGCGCTGGCGGGGAATGGGATCATGCCGTAGGGCAGAATCGTCTATGTCGCTTGACAAAAAGGAGGACTGTCTATTACGATGGACGACAACTGAATCTGACAACGAGAGGACGTCCATGATGACGTTGGACCAAGCGACGTTGACCACGGCCCAAGAGGCTCGTGACCGCCTCCTCGAGCTGCAGCACTCGGCCGAGGTCGCCCGCGTCGACTATCACCACACCATCAGGCAGCTCCACGCGGCGGGAGGCTCGTTGCGTGAGATCGCCGAAGCGCTCGGTCTGAGCCATCAGCGGGTGCACCAGATCGTGGAGCCCGTCGACGGTGCCGCGCCGTCCGACCGGGGCCCGGGCCAGCGGGTGCATCGCAGGCTGCGGGGCTTCGTCCCGTTCGAGCGGTTCACCGAGGAGGCGCGCACCGCGGTCTCCGGGGCGATCGACGAGGCCGCCACGTTGGGCCACCGGCGCGTCGGGACCGAGCACCTGTTGATCAGCGTCTCGTCGGCCGACGCGGCCCCGGCGGGTGCGGCCCTGGCGTCGCTCGGGATCACCCGTAATGGGGTCGTCGCCGCCGTCACCGAGCGCCTCGGGTCGGGTCCGGCCGGGTCGTCCGGGCGGCGTCCGTTCACGCCGGCAGCGCGCCGGGTGCTGGCGCGCGCGCTCAAGGAGGCGGCGCGGGCCCGTGATGGGGAGATCACGAGCGCCCACGTGCTCATGGGACTCGTGCTGGACGGCGGTGACGCCGCCGAGATCCTCGCGGACCTGGGCGCGCCAGCCGACCGGGTGCTCGCGGCGCTCGCGGGCGCCTCCGACACATGACCGTCGCGCGGGTCGGCAGCCGGGCCACCCGGTGCTATCGTGTCCCCACGGGCCCGAAACAGTTTCGACGAAGTGGGACCGGAACGATCAGCGAGCCGCGGACCCGGTGGACCGCGTTAACAACCGGGACCAATGTAGCTGCGGACAACCGCCAGCTCGCTTACTCCGCTTAAACACCGGACGTAAGCCATCGGGCCCCCTGTGAGTCGCGAGGGGGATCCCCGGTGTCGATAGCGACTCTGGCCCCGAAGCAGCGGCTTTCGGCGGAGGGGCGAGATCTCAGGAAAGCCTGGCGGGGGGATGGTTGGCCGACGGTGACGCCCTCCGCGAGAAAGTCATCGACGGCTGCGCTCGGAGAAGTCGTTTCAGAAGCACTTTCGGACGCCGGGGCAGTACCGGCCGGGTCCACTCTCACCCTGGCGGGTTCTGGAGACAACCAGGACTCGCCGCCGCGGATCGACTCTCGTCCTCACTCCAGGTCGGGAGGAGGGTCGAAATCGCCCGGACGGGGACGCAGGCGTATCGAGACGAGCGTCAGCAGGATGCCCCAGATCAGGAACACGGTGCCGCTCCCGACGAGGATGATGCGCTCCTGCCGTTCGGCCGCGGTGACGACGGCATGGCCCGGGAAGAGGCCGAACATGATCATCATCGCGCCCGCGGGCACGGTGATCAGGGCCAGCAGTCCGGTTACCATGAAGCCGATCATCCGTCGCACAGGGTGAGCC
>JBKKDD010000279.1:0-5464 GCA_046708705.1 Miltoncostaeaceae bacterium
GGAAATGGGATTGCGGCGGGATGTGCGATCCTGTCGCGCCCGCACCAAACCGAGCCCGGAGCGTAGATGAGCGAGACCACCCCGCGTGACGCCAGCACCGGCGTCGCCGACAACTTCACCACGACCGCCAGGGATTACGACGCGGTCGTCCGCCACAACATCCAAGGGGCGAACCGGCTGGTGATGTCGCTGCCGGACGGCGACTACCGGCGGGTCCTGGACGTTGGCTGCGGCACCGGGTGGTCCGCGCTCGCAATGCTGGAGCGCTTCCCCGGCGTGACCGAGCTGACCGGGGTCGACCCGGCGCAAGGGATGCTGGACGTGTTCGCGGAGAAGGCCGACGGGCTTCCGGGCGTGGCCATCGACCTTCGCGCCGAGGACGTCATGGCGATGAGCGTCGAGCCCGAGAGCTACGACGCCGTGATCTCGTCGATGGCGATGCACTGGTTCCCCGATAAGGCCGGCGCCGCGGTGGCGATGGCGCGGCCGCTCATTCCCGGCGGCGTGCTCGGCATCCTCTGCTCGGGCGCCGGCGGCGAGGACGAGTTCCGGCAGGTGCTGCGCG
Organism: Miltoncostaeaceae bacterium; assembly: GCA_046708705.1. Classification (GTDB taxonomy): domain Bacteria; phylum Actinomycetota; class Thermoleophilia; order Miltoncostaeales; family Miltoncostaeaceae; genus CALMEC01. The sequence continues at coordinate 566 of JBKKDD010000279.1, forward strand.
CGCTCGATCCGGCGGGCCCGCCGGAGTGGGACGCGGCGTTCGACTTCGTCCAGCGCGACGTCGCGCAGATGGAAACTTTCCTGGTCGACGCCGGGCTCGAGCCGATCGACATCTGGATGGAGCGTCGGCGTCGCTTCAGCACGCCGGAGGCGTACCTGGAGCGCATGCGCGTGGTCGCCAGCCACATCACGGCCGGCAACATGACCGAGGACGAGGTCGCCGCGCTCCTGGAGCGCGTCAACGCGGGCATCCACGCCGTCTCCGGCCCGCGCGGGTTCGAATACACGTTCGCCAAGCTCTACGCGATCGCACGCAAGCCGGCGTAACCCGCAATTGCCTCGAGACGAACGCTGCAGTCGAGCCGAATGACTGGAGCCTCCCGATGTTGACACGCCTCGATCGCGTTCTCGCGACACGCCCCGCGCTCGCCCCGCTCATCCTGCGCGGCGCGGCCGGGGCGGTGTTCGTCGCCTACTCGCTCGGCAAGTTCCGTCGCCACGACGCCGAGGCCGGCGCGTTCGACCGCTACGGCATCCCGTGGCCCGACGTCACCGTCTACGCGATCGGAACGATCGAGCTGGTCGGCGGGCTGCTCTTGATCGCGGGGCTCGCCACCCGCCCCGTCGCCGTTGCGCTGATCGGCAACATGTTCGGCGCCCTCGCCACCGCCGGGCGCATCGAGCCGAACGTCAACCACGTCGCCCTGCCGATCGTCCTGGTGCTTGTGCTCGTCGCGCTCGTGTGGACCGGCGGCGGCCGCTTCTCCGTGGACGGGCGCCTGTCCCGCATGCACCGCCGCGATCCGGCAGCGGGTTAGCCGACCGCCGGGGTCGTCGCGCTTCGCCGCGCGCAGAGGGCGGCCAGCACCAAGAACCCGGGCACCACGAGGAACGCCGTGTGCGTACCGGCCGTATCGGCCAGGGCGCCCAGGACGAACGGGCCGACGCCCACCGCGACCCCGACCGCGAGCGACGAGCGGGCGGCGGCCAGGTCCGTCCTGCCGGAGGAGGCGTTGATCGCCCGCATCAGCCCGACGGGGAAGTGCAGCGAGATGCCGAGGCCGCAGATCGCGAGCCCGATCATGGCCGGGAGCGCGGCCGTGCTGATCCAGAACACGGCGAACCCGGCGCCCGTCACGAGCAGCGCGCGGAAGAACAGCCAGTCGAGCTCGTGGCGAAGCGACAGCCTGCCGCCCGCGATGCGACCCACGGCCATCCCCGCCACCACCGCGGTCACGCCCGCCGCCGCCGCGCCCTCGGAGAGCCCCACCCGGTCACGCAAGACATCCGATGTCCAGATCGTCATCGAGAACTCCACCGCGACACAGAACGCGAGCGCCGTCCACGCCCACCAGTACCGCGCGGGCAGGGAGCCCGACGGCGCCGGATCGCGCCCGTCGGCCAGCCGGTGATCTGGGATCCGAACCCGCCCGAGCGCGACCACGAGCACCAGCATCAGCAGGAGCGCGACCAGCAGCCCCGCGCGCCATCCGGCGCCGATTGCGACCGCGCCGCCGATGACCAGCGGGGCGCACATACCCACCACGGCCGCCCCCGCGTGGCCCTCGCTGACGGCGCCGGATCCCGCGGGCGCATGGTGATCGGCCAGGACGGTTGAGCTGACGCTCACCACGAACGATCCGCCGAACGTGGCGACGAACGCGCCGAGCAGGGTGATGGGCAGCGCCGTCGAGATGCAGAACAGCACGATGCCCGCGCACGCTCCAACCAACCCCCCCCAGAGCGCCGGTCCCCGCCCGATCCGCTGCACCACGCGCGGACCGATGACGCCGACGGCGACCGCACCCGCCGCCAGAGCCGTGCCGTGCAACCCCGAGAGCGTCTTACTGATGCCCTGGTCGTCGCGCAGCAACTGGATGGAGGGCCCGATGCCGTAGAGGATGTACCCGTAGACCCCCAGTTGCAGGTACACGAGCCACGTCAGTCGGTCACGGACGAAGCTCGGCATCACCGACCAGCGTAGTGGTTCAGTGGCTCACTGCGGCGCCTGCGGAACCCAGGTGATCGTGAAACGGTAGCCGCTCGGCGCCCACAGGCTGGCCGACTTGGGCTGGTAGCGCAGCCGGTAGGTGGTGTGGGTGCCGGACACCCCGCGACTCACAGTGAACGTGAAGCGCCCACGCGCATCCGTCGTACGGCGACCCATGGTCGCCCACGTCGCTCCCGTCTGCCGCTGCAGCAGGACCGTGCCGGTCCTGTGCGCGGCGGGAATCCTGACGGCGCCGATGATCGGGAGCCGTGTCGCGCTGGAGCGCGTCGAGGAGGTCAGCACGATCCGCGGGGCGATCGTCGTGACGATCGCGTTGCTCGCCGCCGGTGACACGGTCCGGCCGTCGACGGTGGTCGCCGGGGTGAGCAGCTGCGCTGTCAGGCTGGTGGGGGTCCTGACCCGATTCGCGCCCGAGAGCACGAACTGCCAGACGCCCTGGGCGTTGGTGCAGCTCGCCCCGTGGAGGATTTTGAGCGACGCGTTCAGGATCTCGAGGCGCGCACCGTCTTTGAGGCACATGTCGACCACCGGCTTGCCGTCGTCTGCCACGAGCAGCGCCTCGAACACCTGGATCGGGACGTCGCCGTACCAGCCGTAGGCGAGGGCGCCGTCGCGGGCGGTGAGCTCCTTGACCCGGGGATCGAAGGTGGTGGACATGCGCAGGGTGATTCGTGCTGCCGAAGCGGAGGCCGCTGTGGCGAGCATGAGCACCCCGACCACAGCCGTCGCGATGATTCGACGCAAATCCCTCGACCTCCATCCGCCGGCGCTCCGGGATGCGGCTCGGTCCGGCGAGGCCGACCGCACATCGGATATCGACCGCGGTGGCCGGACCCTTAACGCTTTCGGCTCAGTCGTCGGCGTCGGGAAGCGTGGCGCCGGGGCTCCGCGGTGGACGCAGCACCGCGAACTGGTCGGTGACCTCGAGGCCGGCGGTGCGAAAGCGAAACTCGGACGCGGGACGACCCCCGACGGCGCCGGGCGCGCGACGCGCCCCGGTCGGCACCAGCTCGCCGCGACGCACCAGCACCCGCTGCAGGTTCGTCGCCGAGACCGGATGCCCCAGAGCAGCGACGTAGATCTCGCGCAGCTCCGAGATCGTGAACGTCGGCGGCGCGAGCCCGAACCCCAGGTTGGTGTACGACAGCTTGGCCCGCAGCCGTTCGCGGGCACTCAACACGATCGCCCGATGGTCGAACGCCAGCTCGGGCAGCACGTCCACAGGATGCCACGAGGTGTCCGGCGGCAGCGCCGGGTCCAGGTCGGCGGCGACCAGACCCAGATAGGCGGTGACCACCTGCCATTCGGACGGGTGGCGGCCGGGGTCGCTCCACGTGCCGAGCTGCTCGATGTGGGCGACCTCCCGAACGTCGACCTTGGCCGCCAAGTGGCGCGTGATCGACCCCTCCAGGCTCTCCCCCTCGGAGAGGTACCCGCCCGGCAGGGCGTGGGCGCCGCGGAACGGGTCGCGCTCGCGGCGCCAGGCGAGCACCTGCAGCACACCGTCGCGGACCTGGAACACCGCCGCCAGGCTGACGTGCGTCGCCGCCGGGAAAATCGGCGTCTGGGCGTCGTCGATTCCCGCCGGGGTGATACACTTGCCATCATGTTTTCGACTCATAGTCGCAAACTAGCGCGGCGCTTCCGGCCGCGCAATACCGACGCCCCCATCATCGTCGTCGGATCGGGCATCGCGGGGTTGCAGGCGGCCATCGTGGCCGCGGCCGACGCAGACGTCCACCTGATCACCGCCGGCCCGGTCGAGCACACCAACAGCTCCCGCGCGCAGGGCGGCATCGCGGCGGCGATGGGCGACGACGACCACCCCTCGCTGCACGAGCAGGACACCCATGCGGCCGGTCGCGGCATCTGCAGGCCGAGTGCCGTCCACGCGCTCGTCAACGAGGCGCCCGCCCGCATCCGCGACCTGGTCAACCTGGGCGTCGAGTTCGAGGATCACCTGGGCCTCGAGGGCGGACATTCGCGCAACCGGATCGTCCACGCCGGCGGCGCCGCCACCGGCAGTCACGTCGCGCGCGCCCTGGCCGCTCGAGCCATCGCCGAGCCACGCATCACGATCAGCCAGGGCATGCGGGTGCGGGGCCTGTGGGTCCACGACGGCGAGTGTCACGGGGTGCTGACCGATCGGGGCCCGATGTCGGGACGGGCGACGATCCTGGCGACCGGCGGCGCAGCCGGGCTGTGGGCACGCACCACCAACGCGCCCAGCGCGGTCGGCGGCGGCATCGGCGCGGCCTACCGCGCGGGCGCGGCGGTCGCGGACATGGAGTTCACCCAGTTCCACCCCACCGCCCTGGCCGGCTCGTCGCTGCTCTTGACGGAGGCACTGCGCGGGGCGGGCGCCCTGCTCCTGGACGCGACCGGCGAGCGGTTCACCGACGAGTTGGCGCCACGCGACGTGGTCGCGCGTGCGATCAACGACCACGGAACCGCGCTGCTCGACCTGCGCGCCATCGACCGCACCCGGTTCGCGGGGCTCATGCACTCCATCACCGAGCAGGGCTACGACCCGGCCACCCAGCCGGTGCCCGTTGCTCCTGCGGCGCACTACTTCATCGGCGGCATCGTGACCGACCTGGACGCGCGGACCGACATCCCGCGCCTGTACGCGGCGGGCGAGTGCGCATGCACGGGCGTCCACGGCGCCAACCGGCTGGCCTCCAACTCGCTGCTCGAGTGCATCGTCTTCGGCCGCCGCGCCGCGATCGGCGCCGCCGCCGATGGCGTGCGCAGCGCCACGGAAGCACGCCGCGTGGTCAACGAGCGCTTCAACGCCGGCGTGGCGACGAGCACCGACGTGCTCGACGCCGAGATTGCCGTATTGCAAGCTGAGCTCGATCGCACGCGGGCGCTCGCCAACGCCCGGCT
>JBKKDD010000280.1:0-15639 GCA_046708705.1 Miltoncostaeaceae bacterium
GCACCCGGCTGGGGGCCGGGCGGTCGGAGGTTCAAATCCTCTCGCCCCGACTGATTGGAACACCCCGGGACCACACGCCTGCGATGGCTCCCCAACGCCATCACATGCCTCCGGCTCGCGGGGCTGCCGTTCCTCGTGTGGTTCCTCGCCGTGGACGACGGACCCACCTCGACGCGAGCGGCGATCTTCTTCGGGGTGATCGGCGCGACCGACTGGATCGACGGAATCCTCGCCCGGCGCCTCGGCGCCGAGTCACGGTTCGGTGCGATCGCCGACCCGTTCGCGGATCGGATGCTGATGGCGGTCGGGCTCATCGGCCTGATCGCCCTGGACCGCTACTCCTGGCCCGGGCCGACGATCATCCTCGCGCGGGACGTGGTGGCGGTGCTGGCGTTCGTCGTCCTGGCGCGGCGCGGCGTGAACCTTCGCATCGACATCCCCGGCAAGATCAGCTCCGGCATGGCGATGTTCGCGGTCGGTCTCGCGCTCCTGATCGACCACCGCTCTATCGACGTCTACTTCTCGATCGCCGTCGCCGTGTCGGTCGCAACGTTCGTCAACTACGCCTGGCGCACGGCGCGGACGCTGCGAAGCTCAGGCTCCACATGAGGTTTGGGTCCCGTTTCGGCTATGCTGCTGCCGATGGACGCCCTGGAAAACGACGGAAACACGGAACCGGCGGTGCCCGCCCCCGATCTGACCTCGCTCTCCGACCCCGATCTCAAGACCGAGATCGACCGGCTGACACGTCGTGAGCGCGAGATCTCGTTCCAGCGGCGCTACCTGCACGGCCAGATCGAGCTCGCCCGCTCGGAGCTGATGCGTCGGCTCAGCGAGCTGAGCCCCAGCGAGCTCAGCATGGTGGACGTCGAGGAGTTGAACCGCATTCTCGACGGATCCGAGGGAGGACGTTGATGTACTGCCCGGAGTGCGGCTTTCACCAGAGCGAGGCGCATAACTTCTGCGAGCGCTGCGGCGCGCTGCTGCACGTCGAGGGCGGCACCGTCGAGTCGACCGGGCCGTTCGCCCTCGGCGACGGCGACGGCGACCTCGCGGGTCACGGGTACGTCATCGAGGGACCCGCGCTCGCGGTGCGGGCCGGGGGAGGGCTTTCCGGCGAGATCTTCCGACTCGCCGGCGAGCGCGTCACGATCGGCCGCGACGCGTCGAGCGACATCTTCCTGGACGACGTGACCGTGTCGCGCAACCACGCGACCATCACCGTGGTCGACGGAGCGGTCACGCTACAGGACCTCTCGAGCCTCAACGGCACCTACGTCAATCGCCGGCGCATCGACGAGCCGGAGCTCTTGACCGACGGGGACGAGCTGCAGATCGGCAAGTTCCGGCTGGCGTACATCGCATGAGCGACACGGCGGCGACGGCCCAGGACCCCGGGGAGAAAGCACTCACCATCGGCCGGGTCTGTGAGGAGCTCAAGGCCGAGTTCCCGTCGGTGTCGATCTCGAAGATCAGGTTCCTGGAGGATCAGCGGCTCGTCACGCCCCAGCGCAGCCCCGGCGGCTACCGCAAGTACTCCCAACGCGACGTCGAGCGCTTGCGGACCATCCTGCGCCTGCAGCGCGACGAGTTCCTGCCGCTTCGGGTCATCCGCCAGGAGCTCGAGACGTCCACCACCGGCAGCTTCAGCGTCGCCAACCAGGCCCGCCAGCTCAAGCGCGCCAACCTGACCGAGCCCGCGCCCACGCTCCGCATCAGCGTCGACGACCTCGTCGAGTCCACCGGGGCGCCGCGCTCCCTGATCCAGGCGCTGCAGCAGTACGGCCTGATCGGTGGCGACGAGGCCAGTGGCCACGACGAGACCGACCGCGAGACGGTCCAGACCGCGCTCGAGCTGGCCGCGTTCGGCGTCGAGCCACGCCACCTCAGGCTGTTCCGCGTCGCCGCCGAGCGCGAGGCGGGTCTGCTGGAGCAGGTGCTCGCCGCCGGGCTTCGCTCGAAGAACCCCGGGCGCCGTCACGAGGCGCTGCAGGAGCTGGAGAACCTGGCGGCCCTCGCATCGCACATGCGCCATCTGATGCTCGTCTCCGAGCTTCGCAAGATCATCTCGACCTGATCGGCCCCCCACGACCTCCTGGAGCCACTCCCCGTGCCCTTCGACCTGGACGCCACCATTCGCAAGATCCCCGACCACCCGAAGCCGGGGATCCTCTTCTATGACCTGATGCCGCTGTTCGCTGATCCCGCCGGGCTCGCGGCCTGTGTCGACGGCATCGCCGAATGGGCGCGTCCCCGACGCGTCGACGTGGTACTGGGCGCGGAGGCGCGCGGGTTCATCGTCGGTGGCGCCGTGGCGTGCGCGTTGGGCGTGGGGTTCGCCGCCGCCCGCAAGCCGGGCAAGCTGCCGTGGCGGACCCTGCGGCAGGAGTACGAGCTGGAATACGGCACCGACGCCCTCGAGATCCACGAGGACGCGATCACGCCGGGGATGCGCGTGCTGGTGCACGACGATCTGCTCGCGACCGGGGGCACGGCCCAGGCCAAATGCCAGATGGTGGAACGCGCCGGCGGCGTGGTGGCGGGCATCGCGTTCGTGGTGGAGCTGACGTTCCTGCCCGGGCGCGCGCGCCTGAGCGGCCACGACGTGCTCTCGCTGGTCCAGTACGACTCCGAGTCGGTTCCCGCCTCGTGAGCTCCGGCTCGCTCGTGCGCCGCTGGGAGGCGCTCTCGGCGCGGACGCAGGCCGTCATCGCGCTGCCGATCGCGTTCGTCGTGATGCTGCTGATCCACCTGGGCCCATTCAACCAACCGATGGGTCGGGCGATCGGGTACGGGGTCTTCTGGGGGGTGATTCTGACGGGGCTGCTCGTGGTCGCCAGCCGCGCGGAGCGCGCACGGCGCATGGAGCGCGAGCGCACCCATCCACCGGAGGACGCACTGTGAGCACCGACGTCGCCGTCCGCTCGTTCGGCGCGGCGATGACCGTGACCGGCTCGTGCCATCTGCTCGAGACGGGCACGGTCAACGTGCTCGTCGACTGCGGCGCGTTCCAGGGCACGGCCGCGCTGTCGGCCCTCAACCGCGAGCCATTCGGGTTCGATCCGCAGTCGCTCGACGCGGTACTTCTGACCCACGCCCACATGGACCACGCCGCCAGGCTGCCGTTGCTCCTGCGTCGCGGCTACACGGGAGCGATCCACGCGCTGCCGGCCACGCAGATGCTGGCCCGGCACCTGCTCTTGGACGGCGCGAAGTTGCAGCGCGAGGATGCCGAGCGCGACGCGCGTCACGGCCGATCCTCACGGGAGCCGCTGTTCGACGAGGACGACGTGCACCGGACGATCGAGCGGTTCCAGCCGTTGCGCTACGGCGAGACCACCGAGGTGGCGGGCCTCGCCGTGACGCCCCAGGTCGCCGGGCACATTCCCGGGTCCGCGTCGTTCCTGGTGCGCGCCGGCGAGACCCGGGTCGCGTTCAGCGGCGACGTCGGCAACGCGCGCAAGGACGTGCTGCCGGATCCCACCCCGTGCCCCCCCGCCGATCTGGTGCTGATCGAGTCCACCTACGGCGATCGTGACCATCGCGACTTCGACGCGACCATCGCCGAGTTCGCCGAGGTGCTGCGCGAGGCCCAGCGTCGCAAGGGCAAGATCCTGATCCCGTCGTTCGCGCTGGAGCGCACCCAGGACGTGCTGTTCCACATCGCACGGCTCGAGGAGGCCGGGCAGATCACGCCGATGCCGGTCTACGTCGACTCGCCGCTGGCCGATCGCGTGGAAGACGTCTACACGGCGTGCATGGACGAGATGTCCGACGAGGTGCGCGCCATCGCGGCCCGCGGCACCGACCCCTTCGCGCCCGCACGCCTGGCCTACACGACGTCCGTCGCCGACTCCAAGGCCCTCAACGCATCGAACGAGGCGGCGGTGATCATCGCCGGCTCCGGCATGATGAGCGGCGGCCGGATCCTGCACCACCTGAGCGCGCATTTGGACGACAGCACCACCACCGTGGTGATCGTCGGCTACCAGCCGTCCGGCGGCCTTGGCCGCCTGCTCGTCAACGGCGCGCCCGAGGTCACGATCAGGGGAACGCCCGTCACGGTGCGGGCGCGGGTCAGCACCATCGGCGGCCTCTCCGCGCACGCCGACCGCACCGAGTTGCTCGCGTGGGCGGCCGGAGCGGGCCAGACCGCGTCATTTCGCTGTGTGCACGGGGAGCCCACGGTGCTCGAGGCCCTGCGCGACCAGATCGCCGCCCGCGGGATGGACGCCCGGGTCCAGCCGAGCGAGATCGCGCTGCCCGAGCCCGGGCGCCGGGACGAAGGCGGCGAATAGGCCCTTTGGGACTGTCTCGGAACTCCCGCTCGGTTGGCGGCTGCAAACCGTCGCCATACGGTGCCCGCGAGATCGCTGGTGCAACCAGCAGCAACGATGCTCGCGGACACCGTCGTGCTCGGTTTTCGCTCGCCACCCTTCGCGGTCGTTGTGTCTCGACAGTCCCTATGCTCGCCGCACGTCCGACCCAGAGGAGTCACCGATGATCGAGCCCGCAGTCGCAGACGCCCTCAACAGGCACATGGGGCGGGAGTTCGCGGCCCATTTCCAGTACCTGTCCCTCTCGGGCTGGTTCGACAACGAGGGCCTGCCCGAGCTCGCCGGGTTCTTCGCGACCCAGGCCGCCGAGGAGCACACGCACGCCATGCGCTTCTGGCGCTACATCCAGGATGCCGGCGCGACCCTCACCATCCCGGGCGTCGAGGCGCCGCATGCCACGTTCGCCGACGCCGACGACGCCGTCACGGCCGCGCTCGATTGGGAGGTCGCCGTCACCGGCCACATCGATGATCTGGTGCGCCTGGCCCGCGACCATCACGACTACGCGACCGAGACGTTCCTCCACTGGTTCGTGACCGAGCAGGTGGAGGAGATCGCCACGATGACCCAGTTGCAGCAGGTGGTGCGCCGCGCCGGCGAGGCCAACCTGCTGCAAGTCGAGGACTACGTGGCGCGCAGGCTCTCCGGAGGCGGCGCGGCACCCGCCGAGTAGCCGCCGGCGATCACGGGATCGGCGTCACGACGATCAGGTTGGAGGTTTTGTCCTCGGACGTAGTCGTCACGAGCCGGAATTTGGTGCCCTTGGCGAGTGCCTCGATCTGGGCGACGTCCCCCGGTCCGAGCGCCCCGGGGGTCGGCGGCACACCACGCAGCGTGTCGGCGAGCGGTCGGTCGAGCTTGTTCTGGAGCGTGCTCTTGCGGAAGTAATGGGCGACCCGGGCCGGTGGCTCGTCCGCCTTGGCGGCCGGCTCGAAGCCGGTGGGAAGCATGACGATCACCGCCTCCGCCTGCGTCACGTACTTGAGCCCGTAGAGGGCGAGCTCGAGCGCCTGGCGGGCATAGAGCGGGCCGAGGGTCGCGCGGTCGGCGGCGGGATCGAGCGTGCACGGCGCCGGGCCGGTCGGGCAGAGCTTGTAGAACAGGATGTCGCCCGCCTCGAACGCGAACGTCTCGCCGGACGGGCTCGTCACGACGCTGACCAGCGTCGGCGCGAACGGCAGGCTTGGGTTGTCGGTCTCGCCGGCCTGGATCGACACGAGCGGCGTACCGTCGTCGGCGAGATAGCGCGACTGTACGTAGTCGGCGATCTGCTGGCCGCGCTCGACCGGGTCCTCCGACGTCGGCGCGAACGCCGAGAAGTCCTGGGGCCGATCCCGGCCCAGCAGCACGATGGTCGCGATGCCCGCCGCGACGATGACGATGCCCAGGATCGCGAACGCGGCCATGAAGCGCCGCTGGTGAACCCACCGCGCCGCGTTTCGGCGCGTGGGAGCCGGTGCGGGCGTGCCCGTCTCAGGCGCCGCGGGCGGCGTCACGGCCGTCGGGGTGACCTCGTCCACGGCGTCGATCAGATCCTCGGCCAATTCGCCTCGTCCAGTGGGTCGATGTGGGGAATCGTCAAATGCACGCCGTCGAGCAGGGCGAGCACGTCGTCGCCGAAGATCTCGCGACGCTCCAGCAACCGATCGGCGACGCGCTCGGTGGCCTCACGGTTGTGGCGCACGAACCAGTACGCTGTCAGGTAGGCCTGGCCCAAGATCTCGGCGACCATCTTCTGCTTGGAGGGGTCGCTCAGCACGCTCGCGACCGGATCGCCCTGCAAGGCGCTGCCCATGGTCCCGCGGTTCATGATCTGCGAGCCGAGCTGCTCGAAGCGGCGCATGAGCTTGCGCTCGGCGACCCGGGCGGCGTCGGCGGTCGGGAACCGGTCGCTCAGGTCGGGGACCTCGGGCGGCATGCCCGTCACGCCGACCATCATCGCGGCATCAGCGGTCGCCGACGAGATGTCGCCAGCGACTCCGTTGCCGTTCTCGTTGTAGAAGACGCGCTCGGCGGCCAGCGCGCCCAGGCTCCAGACCAGATCGGCGAAACGCTCGTGGCGCCACTTGAACATGCGCTCATCGACGCTCTGCATCATGTGGTGGCCACCGGAGTCGCCGCGTGGCTTGATCGTCAGGCGCGTCGAGGTGTGGCCCTTCATGTAGATGTGGCCCGTGACGGCGTGGCCGGCCTCGTGGATCGCGATGGCGCGGGCCTCGTCCTTGCCGTACTTGAACCCCGACTCGATGCCGGCCTCCACCACCGTGATGGCCTCCAGCAGATCGCGCCACTCGAACGCCAGGCGCCCGTCGTGGTGGGCGTTGGTCAGCGCCAGCGAGCAGACCTGCTCGATCATCGCGGGCGAGTGGCCCATGGTGATGCGCGCCAGCTCGTCGCGACGGCGGTCGGTGTCGAGCTCCGGGTCGTGGGCGACCTTGCCCAAGTACAGGTCGAAGATGTCCTTGCGATCGTCGCGGTTGGGGGTGCGAAACTGCACGTGGCGACCCATGCGTCCGGGACGGGTGAGCGCCGGGTCGAGCGCCTGCAGGGGGGCGTTGCACGCCCCGATGAAGTAGAGCTGCTCGCGTCGGGGACGGGCGGCGGCCAGCCGCAGCCGCCGGTTGCCGATGCGCGGCGGGATGATGTAGGTCGCGTCCAGCCAGGTGTTGACCCGGTTGACCAGGAGCTTGCGGGTCAGGCTGGGGGTGCTGACCCCGTCCATCGCGACCAGGAGCTGCTGCAGCCCGCCCTGGCCCATGGTGCCGCCCACACCCGGGAAGACCATGTTGCGGATCGAGTCGGCGATGCGCTGCACCGGAGCCGAGTAGAGGGGGCGCGGCCCGTCGGCGCGCGCGGCGAACATCCGCTCACGCCACGCGGCGTTCTCGACGACCAGGTCGCCGCTCGGGTTGATCGCCCCGTACGGCCCGTAGAAGCAGATGTCGTGCAGGGTGGGCTGCCCGACCGCGCCCGCATACCCGCCCCCCAGGCTCGCCCGGCGCATGCCGACCGCGTCGATCTCGTCGATGAACACGATGCACTGCCCGCCCCACTTGCGTGCCAGGCGCCGGGCCCGCCACGACAGCCACATCACCAGGATCACGTCGACGCCGATGAAGGTCTGGGCGAACGCGGATCCGGGCACCGACACGAACGGACAGTTGAATCCCGATGCGATCGCCTTGGCCAGCATGGTCTTGCCGGTGCCGGGCGCGCCCAGGAACAGCACGCCGCGCTCACGCTTGCCGCCCGCCCGCTCGAACTCGTCACCCGCCTGCCACAGGCCGACGATCCGGCGGATCTCCTCCTTGGGCTCGGCCTGCCCGCGGACATCGGCCATCCGCACGCCCCAGTCGGCGTCGCCGGGCTCGAACGCGTTGATCTGCTTGATGCCGGCGTAGAGCAGCGGACCGAGCAGGATGATGACGTTGAAGACCAGGAACAGGGGCAGGGTCAGCGCGAGGCCGAGCAGGCTCGCCCGCGCGTCGGCGTTGCCGAACTGGTCGCCGATCCACCCGCCCGGCGCCGACAACGCGTCGGTGAGGTCGGCGTTGCCCCTGGCTGCGTTGACCACGAAGCCGATGAGCGCGATGAACAAATAGACAATGCCGATGATCCAGATCCGGCGAAACCACGAGCGCCAGAACCAGGCCCGGCGTCGCGACACGATGTCGGCCTCGCGCAGCCGCCCGTCGTCACCGAACAGGCTGGGGTAGGGGATGAGCGCCCGCGATACCAGGTCCAGCAGGCCGCGGAACGCGAACACGCCGAGCGCCGAGACCACCAGGGCGCCGACGGCGCTCCAGCCGAGGCCGCGGTACAGGATCAAGAAGAAGGCGGGCGCGGTCAGGAGCGCGACGCCGGTCGCGAACCGTGCGAAGACCCGCCACTGGGCGGCCAGCGCGATCGTCTCGGCGCCGAACGCCTGCTCGTCGGGTGGATCCGACGATCCCTTGGGCGCCGACGGCAGCTGCTTCTCGGCGAACGTGGCGTTGCGCACGCCGTCCGGCCCGCCGGCTCGCATATCGTCGGTCTTCATTGCGCGACAGGGTACTACCGCTCGCGGATATCGCAGAAACCGTCAGGAGCGCAGTCGGAACCCCAGGTTCGCGGGGACATCCTCGACGTCGATCTGCGCGCGCTGCAGGTGACCGGCGTAATCCCAGTTCATCGATTGCCAGCGCGTGAACTGGTCGATCACCCACATGCCCGACTGGCGGCCGCCGTTGCCCGACTTGCCGTTGCCTCCGAACGGCAGGTGGGACTCGGCGCCTGCGGTGGAGTTGTTGACCGAGAGCATCCCGGCCGAGACCCCGGCGCGGAACGCGAACGCCCATTTGGGGGTGTTGGTGTAGATCGCGGATGACAGGCCGTAGCCGTGCCCGTTGGCGAGGGCGATGGCCTCGTCCATGGTCGAGAACCTGCCGACGCCGACCAGCGGGCCGAAGGTCTCGGTGCCGTACAGCGCGTCGTCGGGACGGATGCCGTCGACGATGGTGGGGTGCACGAACAGGCCCCGTGCCGCGTTGCCGACGAAGCCCGCACGCGGGTTGGCGCGGGTGATCTGGCCGACGCCGTTCGACCCGGACACCCTGTGGTGCGGCTGGATCAGGTCGAGGTACTCCAGGAACCGGGCGTAGAAGCGCTCGTGCATCAGCGGGCCGAACAGCACGTTCTTGGTCGGGTCGCCGATCTTCGACGCGGACAATGCCGTCGCGAAGCGCTTGAGGAACTCCCGGTGGATCTTGGTGTGGCAGAACACCGTACCGAGTGAGGTGCAGCGCTGACCCCCGAAGGCGAACCCCGAGAAGATCGCGCCCTCGACCGCCAGATCCAGGTCGGCGTCGGGCATCACCACGAGCGGGTTCTTGCCGCCGAGCTCGAGACACGGGTTCTGCAGGTGGCGGCCGCAGAGCTCGCCGATGCGCTGTCCCACCGCGGTCGAGCCGGTGAAGCCCACCTTGCCCACGAGGCCCTCCTCCAGCGCGAGCTCCAGCCCCGTCGAGGTGCTCGGCCCGTCGGCGTGGACGACCTGCAGCACGCCCTTGGGCAGGCCTGCGTTCATGAACAGCGACGCGAGGGCGTCCGCGAGCGCCGGCGTGTACTCGGCGGGCTTCCAGACGATGGTGTTGCCGCACACGAGCGCCGGCACGATGTACCAGGCGGGCACGGCGACGGGGAAGTTGCCGGCGGTGATGATGAACGAGACGCCGACGGGCATGCGGTAGGTGAAGAGCTGCTTGTTCTGCATCTCGCTCGGCACGGTCTGGCCGTACAGGCGCCGTCCCTCGCCGACGAAGAAGTCGCACTGGTCGATGATCTCCTGCACTTCGCCCAAAGACTCGACATACGGCTTGCCGATCTCGCGGTTCAGGAGGCGTGCGAGCGCCTCCTTGTTGGCCTCGACCAAGCGTCCGGCCTGCTGGATGACGCGGGCGCGGCGCGGCGGAGGGGTGGCGGCCCAGCCCGCTTGCGCGGCGTGGGCGGCGCGGCAGGCGGCGACGATACCCTGGGGCCGCATCAAGGCCACCTCGGCAACCACCTCGGTGAGGTTGGCGGGGTTGGTGGACAGCTCGAGCCGCTCGACATGGCGCCGTGTCGGCTTGCCGTCGATCAGCGAGCTGACGCGCCGGACCGGGGCGGGGGATGTGGATGCAGACTTGGCCATGTACACGTTCCTTGAGTCGAGCGAGTCTAGTCCGGCGGTCCTCACGTCGGATCCGGGGTCGCTGCTGATACCGTGTCCGGGGTGACCACCGCCGCCTCATCCGCCCCGCCGCTCGGCAACCGCGACGTCGAGTCGATGGGCGCCCCCGAGTTGATCGGCGCCCTGGCCGAGCGCTTCGGCGCCGACCTGGTGCTCGCCTGCTCGTTCCAGAAGGAGGAGGCGATTCTGCTCGACATGCTGTTCGCCGCCGATCCCGGCGCGCGGGTGTTCGCGCTCGACACGCACGTCCTGTTTCCCGAGACGTACGCCTACTGGCGCCAGGTCGAGAAGCGTTACGGCACGTCGATCGAGGTGTTCGAGGGGCCGTCGCTGGGTCGTCAGGCCGCCGAGCACGGGCCGAGCCTGTGGGAGCGCGCTCCGGATCGCTGCTGCGCGATCCGTAAGGTCGCGCCGCTGGGTCGCGCGCTGGCCGGCCGCGGCTGTTGGATCACCGGCGTCCGGCGCGATCAGTCGCCCACGCGCGCCGACGCGCCCAAGCTCGGTTGGGACGCCGCGTTCGGTCTGTGGAAGGCCAGCCCCCTGGCGGATTGGGACGACGAGCGCTGCTGGGAGCACATCCGCGCGCACGGGCTGCCGTACAACACCCTGCACGACAAAGGCTACGCGTCGATCGGCTGCACGTACTGCACGATGCCCGGAAGCGGCCGCGACGGCCGCTGGTCCGGCCAGGGCAAGACCGAGTGCGGCCTGCATGTCCCGACCGCCTGACCCGTCCCCCCCGCCATGTTAACGTTCGGTAAAGCGTGCCTGACACGATTTGCCCGGGAACCGTTTACTGCTGCGGGCTCTCGGGATGCGAAAATACCCTTCCGACACGCTTTCGAAAATCGAAAAACTCCTCCTAAAGGATCGACTTGCCGAGGAGGGAGGCGATGAGCTCGACAGCCATCTCGGCGGTCCGGTTGTGCTCGTCCAGGATGGGGTTGACCTCGACGACGTCGGCCGAGGCGACGCGGCCGTCGCGGCTCATGACCTCCATCACCAGGTGCGCCTCGCGGTAGGTCAGGCCGCCGGGCACCGGCGTGCCGACGCCGGGGGCCTCGCGCGGATCGAGCACGTCCATGTCCAGGCTGACGTGCAGGCGGTCCACGTCTGCCAGGTGCACCAGTGCCCGTCGTGCGATCTCACCGGCGCCGTGCTCATCCACGTCGGTCATGGTGTACGCCGCGACGCCGTTGTCGCGAAGGAGCGCCCGCTCGCCCGGATCGACGTCCCGAAGCCCGAGCAGCGCCACCCGGTCGAACGTCAGCTTGGGGCCGGATCGTCCGACGTCGACCAGCGCGGGCGCGCCGAGGCCCAGCAGCGCCGCCAGCGGCATGCCGTGGATGTTGCCGCTGGGCGAGGACTCGGGGGTGTTGGCATCAGCGTGCGCGTCGATCCACAGGAGCCCGACCGGACCGCCGGCCGACACGCCGCCGACAGTACCGGCAGCCAACGAGTGGTCGCCGCCCAGGAAGATCGGGAAGCGCTTCTCCGCGATCGCTTGCGCGCCGGCCGCGTACGCGGCGGCACAGCCGTCGACCACCGCGGGCATGTACGAGCGCTCGCGAGTGGGGCCGAGGGTCGCCCGGTCGGGGATCACCACGTTGCCCGTGTCCTCGGTCGCGTACCCGAGGCTCCGCAGCCGCTGATGGAGGCCGGCGTGGCGAATCGCGGAGGGCCCCATGTCCACGCCCCGGCGTGACTGGCCGAGGTCCATCGGGACCCCGATGACGCGGATCGTCGGACGAGCGCTCATCCCGGGGGAGTCTGACAGGCCCTTACGCCCGCGTCGCCTCGCGCCGAATGACCTCCCACGCGCGGACCACGTCGGGCTCACGCGTGCGCTCGTGCCCGATCGCCAAGCGCAACACGTAGCGGTTATCGAGCCGGGTGTGGGAGATGAAGATCTCGCCGGTGGCGTTGATCCGGTTCAGGAGCGCGGCATTCGCAGCATCGTCGTCGTCCATGCGAAAGCAGACCGCCGAGAACGGGCGAGGCCCGCACAGCTCCCAGCCGTCCTGCGCCGCGACCCAGCCCTCGAAGAGCGTCGCCAAGCGAATTGCCTCCCTGATACGCGCCTGCAGGCCGGAGCGTCCGTACGCGGATGACGGCCCACAGCTTGAGCGCCCTGAAGCGCCGCCCGAGCGCGGGTCCGTAGTCGCTCAGGCTGTCGGCGTCGTCGCTCCCGCCCTCCACCCTCAGGAACGCGTCCCAGTCGTCGGTGTCGCTCACCGCCCCTCGGCGGCCGGGGCGTCGGCAACAGCGGGTGGGGTCGTTGCGGCGGCGGCGATCACGAGGCCGAATGCAAGCACGCGGAGCGCCACGCCGCCTGCGTCATCGGGAAACGGCTCGCCGAACACCACCGGCCCGGACAGGATCGTGCTGATGTTGGCGGCCGCCGTGGTCATCGCGATCACCCCGATCGGCGGCCCGACCTGCAGGCTCCGTGCCGACACGGTCATGCCGACGAGCGATGCAGCGGCGATGGCGAGCACCAGCGGATGGGTGAGCGTCGCCAGGGTCTCGTCGGCCAGGTCACCGGCGAGCGCCTTGATGCACACGTCCGATGCGCCCCACAGGCAGCCCGCGGCGACGCCCAGGAGCGGGCCGCCGTTCGGCGTCTGGCGGGCCCATCCCGCGCAGGCCAACCCGATCAGAGCGACCGCCGCTGTGTAGGTCAGAAGCGTCGCGGTCGCGTACTGGTCATGGGCCGAGTCGCCGGCGCCGTCCAAGTTGGCCGCCAGGATGGCAAGGCCCGCCGCCGCCATCACGACTCCCAGGACCTCGCGAAGGGTCACGCGCAGCCCGAACAGGCGATCGGCGATGACGGTGAGGAAGACCAGCCCACCGGCGATGACCGCCTGGGCGAGCGAGATCGGCGCGAGCGCGAGCGCGGCGACGTGGAAGCCCCAGGAGCCCATCGCCACCAGGATCCCGAGCGTGTACCACCTGGACCGAAACAGGACCAGCGACGAGCGAACCGGCCGCCGCGGGTCGATCGCGGGTGCGTCCACCGCGCCGCGGTGCTTCATCAGGAAGCCGACGACCGCCGTCACGGCCGTGATCACGGCAAACAGCAGCCCCAGGAGAACGCTCGCGCGCATGCCGGGCAGTGTTCCAAACCGCGCGCTCCGCTGCGCCGGAGGGACCCTTGACACTGGGAGTCGTCCGAACCGGACCGGTATCGTACGAAGGTGCGCTCCGCCTCCAGACGTGCAAAATCCTGATGTCGCGGCGCATCGTGGCAATGGTGCTCGTCGTCGTCGCTGCCATCGGCATCGTCGCGTGCGGGGACGGTCCGGCCAGTCCGCCGGTGACCGTGGACACGGTCCGTGCATCGCCGCTCACCGGGATCCAGGACGACAGCGTTTTCCAACTGGGGCAGGACCCGGCCGAGCGGGTGCGCGCGATGGCCGACGCCGGTGCGGCCATCATCCGCGTCGATCTGCTGTGGTCGCAGGTCGCCCAGTCGCGGCCGGCGGACGCGACCAACCCGGACGACCCCGCCTACCGCTGGCAGGAGTACGACCGGCTGATCGAGGTCGCGAAGGCCAACAAACTCCACGTGCTGTTCGCGGTCTACGGGACACCGGAGTGGGCGGCCGATCCGTCGGTTACGTTGCCGAAGGACCTTCCGTTCGCGTTCGCGCGCCGGCCGCAGGACCCTGGGGAGTTCGGCGCCTTCGCGACCGCGGCTGCGACCCGCTATGCGCCGCGCGGGGTCACGCGGTGGGAGGGCTGGAACGAGCCGAACATCAACCTCTTTCTCTATCCGCAGTACGAGCGCCAGGGACGCCGGTGGGTCGCCACCTCGCCGCGCACCTACGCGGACCTGCAGCGGAGCTTCTACGAGGCAATCAAGGCGGTCGATCCGTCGGCCGTCGTCGCCGGTGGCGCGACCGCGCCGACTGGCGACCGGTGTGGCAGCTCGTGTCGCGCCGGCAAGGCGCAACCCGAGGCGCCGAACCGTGTTGCGGTGCCCGACTTCCTGGACGCCCTGGACCAGCCCGACCTGCAGCCGCCGATGGACGTCGTCAGCCACCACCCGTATCCGCGGAGCGCGCCACGTGAGCCGGCGCCGCCCAACCGAACCTCGATCGACCTGTACAACCTCCGGGACCTGACGGCGGCGATCGACCGGACGTACCTGCGCGGGGCGAAGATCTGGTTGACCGAGTACGGCTGGGGCACGAAGCCGGTGCCCCAGAATCCCAAGTACTTCAGCCCTGAGGAGCAGGCGCGGTTCATCGTGGACGCGTTCGAGCGGGTCCGGGCCACCCCGCGCGTCGAGATGTTGATCTACTACTTCCTACGTGATCACGCGGCGTGGTCGTCGGGCCTGCTGGACGATCAGGGCGTTCCCAAACCCAGCCTCGCCGCCCACGCGCTGCCGTTCGGCTTCGCGGGCGCGACACCCCCCACCGGTCCCCAGGTGCGGCTGACCGGGCAGGCGCGAGCGGCCACCGGCCGGACGCAGGTCCGCGTCGAGTGGAAGTCGGGCGACGACTGGCGCAAACTCACGGTCGCCGAGACAGGCGGGGACGGCACCTTCGCTGTCACGGTGCGCCCAGAGGGCGCGATGACTGTCCGGGCCGTTTGGAAGGGCCGCACACGCTCCGGCGCGGACCTGACGTGGACGAGCCCCGAGGTCGCGCTGCCCGGCCCCTCCGCTCCGTAGCCGCCGTTGAGCATTGACACGGGTGCCCGCTGCCGCCGGGTGACCCGGGCCCACGCCCTGCGACCTGGTCAAAAACTGCTTCGATGTCAGGATAAAAACGTCACCAGGACCCACCCAAGCGACCAAAACGAAACCTGAACTCACTCGTCAACGACACAGGTGGCACAACGATTCCAAATGGCATCTTCGCCCGGCGCGAGTGGCGAGGTGGAGCGAGGTTCGTCGAGGCCGTTGCGGAACTCGCTCGTGAACGACGCAAGTAGCACGACCATTTGCCAATTGGCATTTTTCGGCCCGCTTCGGCCCGGCCGAGCAAGGGTCCGGTGCGGGTGGTTCGGGACGGCGCGGGTGGGGCCGGTGCTACCCTGCGAGTCGCGATCGTGGCCGCGTCGAAACTTCGGCGCCGTGCCCGCCCCGCCGCCATAACCAGACCGTCGCTTGACGAGGAGATTGCCGTGACGACCACCGCCACCCCCGCTGCCGATTTCAAGGTGGCCGACCTTTCGCTCGCCGAGTTCGGGCGCAAGGAGATCCAACTCGCCGAGCACGAGATGCCCGGTCTGATGGCGATGCGCAGGGAATTCGGACCGTCCCGACCGCTCACGGGCGCGCGGATCATGGGGTCGCTGCACATGACGATCCAGACCGCGGTGCTGATCGAGACGCTCGTCGCCCTCGGCGCGAAGGTCCGCTGGGTCAGCTGCAACATCTTCTCCACCCAGGACCACGCGGCGGCCGCGGTCGCGGTCGGCCCCGACGGCACCGTCGACGACCCGCAGGGCGTCCCCGTGTTCGCCTGGAAGGGCGAGACGCTCGAGGAGTACTGGGGGGGCACCGAGCAGGCGCTCCTGTGGCCCGACGGCGGCGGCCCCAACATGATCCTGGACGACGGCGGCGACGCGACGCTCCTGGTG
>JBKKDD010000281.1:0-3366 GCA_046708705.1 Miltoncostaeaceae bacterium
CCATCTCGAGTGGCGACTCCATGAAGGTCGGCTCCGGTGTGGTGCAGGCTGGGGGCAAGATCAGTTGGGTCGGCATGGAGGTGTTCCTCGGCGCGATCGAGCTGCCCTGGGACTCGTGCTTCATGCGCAACCTGACGATCCGCGGCGGCGTTGCCCCGGTCAAGCGCTACCTGCCGGAGCTGTGGCCGCTGCTCGAGTCGGGACGCATCGATCCCTCGCCCGTGCTTACGCATGACCTCAGCATGGAGGAGGCCGCTTCGGGGTACGCGACGATGGCAAGCCGCGCCGAGGGCTCGGTCAAGGTCGCGATCTCGCCCCAGCGCTAGCCACTGCCACCGGCTCGGGGCGCAAACCCGAAGTCGTGCGAGTGATCCATCTCCGTCTTTGCACGGAGGTGGGCGCTCGCCGGGTCCACAGCGTTCCGCGGAGGTGGAGCCGGCCTCGAGGGTGCGTCGTGACTCACAGCGCCGTCGGGCTTCACCATCCACGGGCACGGTTTCGGGCAGGGCGTGTTCTCGTTGAGGCACTTGTGCCGTTCAGCGTCTCACAATGGACGCCCCGTCGAGTTCCGCACGCGTCACGCGGTGGTGAAGCCGGCTTCGGCGTCTCGCAGGTACTGGTGGACGAAGGCGATCGCCATGCTGCCCTCGCCGACTGCGGCCGCGACGCGTTTGACGGGGCTCAAGCGCACGTCACCGCAGGCGAAGATGCCGGGGACGCTCGTCTCCAACAGGTACGGGTCCCGGTCGAGCGGCCAGCGGTCCGTGGCACGGGCATCGGAGCCGGTGAGCACGTAGCCCTTCGTGTCGAGGGCGATCTCCGATGGGAGCCAGGCCGTCTCGGCGTCGGCGCCGATGAAGATGAAGAGCCCACCCGACTCGAGTCGGGTCGTCTCGCCGGTCGCGGCGTCGCGGACGTCGATCGCCTCGAGCTCCTTCTCGCCGTGCGCGGCCGTCACCTCCGCCTGGACCAGCACGCGGATGTTCGCGCGCGTGGAGAGCTGGTCGACGAGGTACCGCGACATGCCCTTCGCCAGCGTCTCGCTGCGGCAGACGATGGTCACGCTCCGGGCGTGAGACGAGAAGAACATCGCCGCCTGACCCGCCGAGTTCCCGGCGCCGACGATGTGGACGTCCAAGCCGTGGGTGTTCGACGCCTCGGAGCGTGCCGCGCCATAGAAGATGCCCTTGCCGACGAGGGGGTCGAACCCCGCGATGCCGAGATGACGCCACGTGACCCCGCAGGCGAGGATGATCGTCCGCGCGCGCAGGACGTCGCCGCCGTCCAGGTGGACATGGTGCGTGGCTGCGTCGATTCGGGTGATCGACCGTGTGACGATGATCTCGGCGCCGAGCCTCCGTGCCTGTTGGAGCGCCCGGCTCGACAGCTCGTCGCCGGAGACCCCCGAAGGGAAGCCCAAGTAGTTCTCGATCCGGGAGGACGTGCCCGCCTGCCCGCCGGGCGCCTCGCGCTCGACCACGATGGTCCTAAGCCCCTCGGACGCGCCGTACACGGCGGCCGCGAGTCCCGCGGGTCCGCCGCCCACGATCACCGTGTCGTACTCCGCCGCCTCAGGCTCCGTCGCGATGTCGAGGAGCTCGGCCACCCGGCGCAACTTGGGCCGCACTACGGTCTTGCCGTTGACGACGCGAATCACCGGGTAGTCGTCATCGGCCGGCAGGGCGCCCCACCATTGCTCGGCATCGGCGGGCACGTCCGGCTGGAGCCACCTGAACCTGACCTGGTTGCGGTCGAGGAACCGTCGCAGCTCCGAGCACGCCGCGTCCATCCGGTGGCCCAGGACGATCGCTCGAAACGGGGCGGGCTCGGACACGACGGCCTGCAGGCCCTTGGGCCCGCTCATCCGGTGGCTCGCCAAACGGCCCACCTGCGTCGCGACCTCCGGCGCGACGGCGGCGACCGCGTGATAGTCGTTCACCTCGATGCGAAAGACGCGCGACGGCTCCGTGGCCCGGAAGCCCGCGGGCTGTCGCATCCCGAGCGCGATCGACAGCTCACCGATGAGGTCGCCGGGCCGACGCTCGCCGATCACGCGCTCGATGCCGTCGACGAGCCTGACTACCTCGATATGACCCTCGATCAAGCCGAGCAGCGCCCGCTCGTCGCCTTCGTGGACGGCGTGCTCGCCCGGGGCCAGCGCGATGTCGGCCGCCACGCGCGAGAGCCGCTCGCAGTCGGCCTGATCGAGGTTCGCGAAGACCGCGAAGCGCCCGATCTCCTCCACGCTCACCACGGGCGCCACCTCGGCCGTCGTGCGCGCGCGGCGGACATTGCTCGTCTGAGCTGAGGATTCGTGCGGGTCGTCACGTTCGCCACGGGAGAAGACTAGTCGCGCGGCGTCCCGCGCTGGTCCGCTCGCAACGAACACATGTTCGCTTTTCGCGGGGAATCGCGCTACGGTGGTGTCATGACAGACGCAGCGGATTTCTCACTCACGGTCGTCGGCCATGCGTGCAACGGCCCAGCCGCCCTCTCCGCCCTGCTCGGCGAGCGGGGGCTCGACATCACGACCATCGCCCGCCTCGTGCGGTGCAGCCCGCTCACGCTCGCGCGGGCGACCAAAACCGGGGCGTCTCCGCGCGGTGTTCTCGTCGGGCTGGCCGCCCTCGTCACCGTGCTCGATCGGTTGGAAGCACGGGGCGTCGACATCGGCGATCTGGCGCACGCGGATGGCCCGGACGCCGGGACGATCCTCGCGACCGCTGCAGTGGAGCAGGAGAGCCCGCTCGCCGCGAAGATGATCGCTCGGCTGCGGGAGTCATGGCGCGTCGAGCGGACCGAGGCGCAACTCACGCTCGCCCTCCACCTTCGGGCGGCCTGAGCCTGCACCGGGGACACGGAACTGCGCCGCGAGCGGGAGTCGGCACGAGACCGGGGATCGCGCTCGGTCCCCGCGGGTCCCTGGGTCATCGCTCGTCTTCGCTGCGGATCTCGTGCTCGATCTCCTTTGCCCATTGGCGGTGCAGCTCGATCAGGCGTCGCGCGTAGCGGTCGTTGATGTGCAGGTAGCGCGCACGGTGGGGCAGTGACTCGGCGCTGACCTCCATCGCGACGACGAGCTCGGCCAGCTCGTCGAGGTCGGTGTGGAACCCCGCCAGCCCTTCGAGCATGGCGTCGCCCCCGACGAGGTCGATGCTCATCACCTTGGCCGCGACCTCGTTCTGGACGCGAGGAAACGCGCCCGGCGCGGCGACCCAGTCGCGCAGGGCATCGACGGCCCTGTCGGTCAGCATGTAGTGGGTACGCTCCCGGGTCTTCCCGGGCATCTTCTCGGCCGAGAGGTACCCGAGGCCGACGAGCCGTTTGGGCTCGGAGTAATAAAGGCTCTCGCCCGCGCTCCAGAAG
>JBKKDD010000282.1:0-3319 GCA_046708705.1 Miltoncostaeaceae bacterium
CGGGAGGGCAGCTCGAACATCACGTTCATCAGCGCGGCCTCGATGATGGAGCGCAGGCCGCGGGCGCCGGTCTCGCGCTCGAGGGCACGGCCTGCGATCGCCGACAGCGAGTCCTCGGCGAACACCAGTTCCACCTTGTCGAACGAGAAGAAGCGCTTGTACTGCTTGACCAGGGCATTCTCGGGCTCGACCAAGATCTCGATCAGATCCGGCTCGGTGAGCTGGTGCACGGCGCTGATGACCGGCAGACGACCGATGAACTCGGGGATCAGACCGTAGTTGATCAGGTCCTCCGGCAGCACCCGGCTGAACGCGTCGTGCGCGTCGCGATCATGGCGACTGCGAACGTCGGCCCCGAAGCCCACGCCCTTGTTGCCGACCCGCCGCTCGATCAGCTTGTCCAGGTTGGCGAACGCCCCGCCGCAGATGAACAGGATGTTCGTCGTGTCGATGGTCAGGAACTCCTGGTGCGGGTGTTTGCGCCCGCCCTGCGGCGGCACCGACGCCACCGTCCCCTCCAGGATCTTGAGCAGCGCCTGCTGCACGCCTTCACCGGACACGTCGCGCGTGATCGACGGGTTGTCGGCCTTGCGGGCGATCTTGTCGACCTCGTCGATGTAGATGATCCCGGTCTCGGCCTTCTTGACGTCGAAGTCCGCGGCCTGGATCAACTTGAGCAGGATGTTCTCGACGTCCTCGCCGACGTAACCGGCCTCGGTCAACGCGGTGGCGTCGGCGATCGCGAACGGGACGTTCAGGATGCGCGCCAGCGTCTGGGCCAGAAGCGTCTTGCCGCACCCGGTCGGCCCCAGCAGCAGGATGTTGCTCTTCTGCAACTCGATCTCGGTGTCGCCCGAGGCCATCATGTTGATGCGCTTGTAGTGGTTGTAGACGGCCACCGACAGCGTCCGCTTGGCCTCCTCCTGCCCGACGACGTAGTCGTTCAGGACGCCGTAGATCTCCTTGGGGCGCGGCAGCGCGTCGGGGTCGAACGAGGCCGGGACGACCAGCTCCTCATCGATGATCTCGTTGCAGAGATCGATGCACTCGTCGCAGATGTAGACCCCGGGGCCTGCGATCAGCTTCTTGACCTGCCGCTGCGACTTGCCGCAGAAGCTGCACAGGAGTTGCTCGGTCGAGTCGGTCGGACGTCCCATTGCTCTGCTCCCGGCCGCTTCCCTAGTGGGAGTGGATGACCTGGTCGATGATGCCGTATTCCTTCGCCTCGTCGGCGGTCATGAAGAAGTCGCGCTCGGTGTCCTTCGCGATCTTCTCGAGCGGCTGCTTGGTGTGGTGGGCGATGATCTCGTCGAGCTTGGTCCGCAGCGTCAGGATCTCGCGCGCGTGGATCTCGATGTCGGTCGCCTGACCGGAGAACCCGCTCGAGACCTGATGGATCAGGATCTTGGAGTTGGGCAGCGACATCCGTTTGCCCGGCGCCCCTCCAGCCAGGAGCAGCGCTCCCATGCTCATGGCGATACCGACGCAGATCGTCTGCACGTCCGGCTTGATGAACTGCATCGTGTCGTAGATCGCGAGCCCCGCGTACACCGACCCGCCCGGGGAGTTGATGTAGATCGAGATCTCCTTGTCGGGGTCCTCGCTCTCCAGGTGCAGCAACTGGGCGATGATCAGGTTGGCGATCTGATCGTCGACCGGGGTCCCCAAGAAGATGATCCGCTCGTTGAGCAGCCGCGAGTAGATGTCGAACGAGCGCTCCCCGCGGGAGGTCTGCTCGATGACCATCGGAATCAGGGGGCTCATTTGATGCCTTTCACGATCTTCGACGTGGTCGCGGGCTTGGGCTGATCGGGCGTCCACAGCCCGCCGTCCGGCACCTTGGGCGCCTCGGGCGTCCAGATGCGCTCACGGGCCTCGGCGAGACCGACGGGAATGGCGTTGGTCGATTCGATCATGAAATCCACGGCTTTTCGCATCACCAGGTCGTTGCGCAGCGTCTCCACCCCACCGTCGGTCTTACGCAGCTCGGTGAGGAGCGCCTCGGGGTCACGCCCCGCGGCCAGAGCATCAGTTCGGACCTGAGCCTCGACTTCCTCGTCTGTGGCGGTGATCGATTCGGTTTCTGCAACGGCCTCGACCACGAGCTCCCGCTTGATCGCCATCTCGGCGTCGGGGGCGAGCTCGGCGCGCGCCTGGTCCAGCGTCCGGTTGGTGGCGCGCAGGTAGTCGCCCAACGACACGCCCTGCGGCAATCGGTGGGCGGTCTCGTGCAGGATCGCGTCGACGCGGGTGCGCACCATCAGCTCCGGCACCGCGACGGTCGCCGTGGCGACGGCGGCGTCGATGACCGCGCGCCGGAACAGCTCGTCGACTTCGGCCTGGGCCTCCTCGAGCAGATGCCGCTCCAGGTCGGCGCGAAGCTCGTCCATCGTGTCGAACTCGCTCACCTGGGGGGCGAGCGCGTCGTCGGCCTCCGGCAGGATCTTGGCCTGCACGCCCTTGACCGTCACCGTGTAGCGGACCGTCTTGCCCGACAGCTCGCTGCGTCCGTCGGCCTCGGGGTAATCCACCGGGAACGTCTTGGTCTCGCCCACCGACATGCCGGCCAACCGGTCGGAGAAGCCGCCGACCAGGCGCGCCCCGCCGATCTCGACCAGGTAGTCGCGGGCACTCGCGCTCGCCAGCGGCTCGCCGTCGACGGTGCCGTCGAAGTCGAGCGTGACGAAATCGCCCGTGCCGGCCGGCCGTTCCACCGCTTCGAGGCGGGCGATCATCTCGCGGAGGCGGTCGACCTCGGCCTGCAGCGCCTCGGGATCGACCTCGGCCTCGCCCTTGGCGACGTCCTGGCCCGTGTAGGCGCCGAGCGTGGCCTTGGGTCGAAGCTGCACGGTGGCCGTGAACGTGAAGCCGGCGTCGCCCGGCGGCGCTTCCGGCAACTCGACGTCCGGCTCGTCGATCGGACGAATGCCGGTTTCGGACACGACCTGCGAGTACCACTCGGCCAGCGAGTCACGCAGCATCTGGTCGATGACCGCCTCGCGCCCGAGGCGTTGGTAGACGACGTTGGCGGGGACCTTGCCCGGCCGAAAACCGGGGACGCGGATCTCACGGCCGAGTCGTCTGACCGTGCGGTCCATCTTCTTGTCGACCTCGTCCTTGGGTATCGCGACGTCGAGACGTACGCGATTTTCCTCGAGCGGGACAACTTCTGCGGTGATCGTCATATGTCGTATGCGGGTGAGAGGACTTGAACCTCCACGGGTTGCCCCACTAGGACCTAAACCTAGCGCGTCTGCCAATTCCGCCACACCCGCAAGGCGTGCCGGTCCATCAGGGTGAACGGAGGGACTCGAACCCT
>JBKKDD010000283.1:0-17484 GCA_046708705.1 Miltoncostaeaceae bacterium
GTCTCGTGGGCTCGGAGATTTATATAAGAGACAGCGCCCGAGTTGCGCGAGGCGCTGTGGCAGGACGCGGGGCTGATCCGCGACGGCGCCGGCCTGGAGCGCCTGCGCGAGGCGCCGCACACGCTCGTGCGCCTGATCGCCGAGGCCGCGCTGATGCGCGAGGAGAGCCGCGGCGTGCACTTCCGCGCGGACCACCCGTTCGAGGATGCGCATCTGCTCGGACACATCGTCCAGCGGATGGGGCGTCCCCCGGAGGTGCAGCAGTGGATCTGACCGTCACCGAACGCGACGCGATCATCGCGTTGGCCCTGCGGGAAGACCTGGGCGCCGGCGACGTGACCGGCGCCGCGACGATCCCCGCCGGCGCCCGCGCAACCGCGGTCATCCTGGCCAAGGCGGCGGGCGTCATGGCGGGCGGCGACGTCGCGCGCGCGGTGTTCCACGCGGTCGACCCGGATATCCACGTCGAGCTCCTGGTGGCCGACGGCATACCGATCGCGGCGACCCAGGACCTGATCACGATGGAGGGGCCGGCGGAGGCCGTGCTGGCCGCCGAGCGAACCGTGCTCAACCTGCTGGGGCGCATGTGCGGCGTCGCGACGGCCACCCGCGCGTACGTCGACGCCGTCGCAGGGACGGGCGCCCGGATCCTGGACACCCGCAAGACGATGCCGGGCATGCGCGCGCTCGACAAGTACGCGGTGGCGTGCGGTGGCGGCGTCAATCACCGGATGGGCCTGTTCGACGCGTTTCTGATCAAGGACAACCACCTGCGACTGGCCGGAGGCGTGGCACCGGCCGTCGACGCCGCCCGGGCCACGCGCCCGGAGCTTGCGATCACCGTCGAGGTCGAGGACCTGGATCAGTTGCGCGAGGCGCTCGACGCCGCGGCCGACCGCATCATGCTCGACAACATGTCGATGGACCTGATGCGTCAGGCCGTCACGATCGTCGCGGGTCGCGCCGAGGTCGAGGCGTCCGGCGGCATCACCCTCGCCAACGTGCGCGAGGTCGCGCTCACCGGCGTCGACGTCATCTCCGTCGGCGCGATCACCCACTCGGCCGCATGGCTGGACGTCTCGATGGAGGTCTCGTGACCACGCAGATGCACATGACGATGCAGGACGAGGTACGTACCCTCGCCCGCGAGCGGGGGGCGGTGATCCTGGCCCACAACTACCAGGTGCCCGAGGTGCAGGACGTCGCCGACTACGTGGGCGACTCGCTCGGCCTCTCGCGACAGGCCGCCGAGACCGACGCCGAGACGATCGTGTTCTGCGGCGTGCACTTCATGGCCGAGACCGCGGTGATCCTGTCGCCCGACAAGACGGTGCTGATCCCCGACCTGGACGCAGGGTGCTCGCTGGCCGCGTCGATCGACGCCGAGCAGTTGCGCGCATGGAAGGCCGATCACCCGGGCGCCGTGGTCGTCAGCTATGTCAACACCACCGCCGAGGTCAAAGCCGAGAGCGACTACTGCTGCACGAGCGGCAACGCCAAGGCGATCATCGACGCGATCCCCGAGGATCGCGAGATCCTGTTTCTGCCCGACCAGTTCCTGGGCATCTGGCTGGAGCGGGTCACCGGGCGCCGCCTGACCAAGTGGCTCGGCGAGTGTCACGTGCATGCCGACATCCACCCCGAGGACATCGCCGCCGCTCGCGCCGCCGCACCAGACGCGGAACTGCTGGTCCACCCCGAGTGCGGGTGCGCGAGCAAGTGCATGGCGTTCGGCGACAACAGGACCCACATCCTCTCGACGGAGAAGATGGTCACGTTCGCCCGCGAGTCGCCCGCGACGCGGTTCCTGGTCGCAACCGAGAACGGCATCCTCCACCGGCTCGCCAAAGACGTTCCGGGCAAGCGCTTCGAGACCGTGTCCGAGCGCGCCATCTGCAAGTACATGAAGATGATCACGCTCGAGAAGCTCCGCGACAGCCTCCACGACTGGAAGTACGAGGTCACGGTGCCGGACGACGTTGCCGCCAAAGCGCGCCTGGCCATCGAGCGCATGGTCGCGATCGGGTAGCGCGAGGCCGATCCGGCACCCGCGCGGTCCTACCTCGCTCACGACATATTTACGACCTTCCGATCCGCTCGGGCGCCGGGGCAGCTCGGCGACGCCTCAGGACGCGGCGGCGCCGTCCTTCTCGACCACCTGGCGCTTGACGCGCGCCAGGATCGCGCCCATCCCGCGCAGGCGCAGGGGGCTGATCAGCTCGTTGAGCCCCATCCCGACGAAGAAGTCGGCGGGTGTGTCGAGCACCTCGTCCACCGTCGCGCCCGACAGACCGGTCGCGAGGACGCCCGCGTAGCCACGGGTGGTGGGCGCCTCGGGCGGCGCGTCGAAGTGCAGGGCGACGCGCCGGTCGTCACCGACCTCGGCCGCGACGAAGAACGGTGTCTGGCATTCGTGGACCTGTTCCAGCGCGTCGCGGTCGATGCCCTCCGGCACCGGCGGCAGGCCGTTGGCGAAATCCAGCAGGATCGCCAGGCGCATGCTCTTGGGCGACTCGGCGAAATCGTCGACGATCTCCTGCAACTCGGCCCTCACGGGCGGACCGGGTATCCGGGCTTTTCGATCGGTACCCGCACGGAGTTACCCCACTCGCACCACGAGCCGTCGTAGTTGCGCACCTTCGGGAAGCCCAGCAGATGGGTCAGTACGAACCAGGTATGGCTGGAGCGCTCGCCGATCCGGCAGTACGCGACCACGTCGTCGGCATGCGTCAGGCCGATCTCGCCCTCGTAGATCGCGCGCAGGTCCTCGGCAGACTTGAAGCTGCCGTCGTCGTCGGCCGCCCGCTTCCACGGGACGTTGGCCGCGGTCGGGATGTGGCCTGCGCGGAGTACGCCCTCCTGCGGGTAGTCGGGCATGTGGGTCACCTCACCGTTGTATTCGCCCGGGGAGCGGACGTCGACCAGCGGTCCGTTGCCCAGATGCGCCAGTACGTCCTCCTTGAACGCCCGGATCGTCACATCGTCGCGGGGCACGACCGGGTACTCGGTCGCGGCGGGGGACGGCACCTCGGTGGTCATGGTCCGTCCCTCCTCGACCCACTTCTGCCGGCCACCGTCCAGCAGCCTCACGTCCGCATGGCCGAACAGGCTGCAGACCCAGAGCGCGTACGCCGCCCACCAGTTGAAGTTGTCGCCGTAGAAGACGATCGTAGTGTCGGGACTGATGCCCTTGTCCGCCATGAGCGCGGCGAAGGCCTCAGCATCGACGTAGTCGCGGGCCACCGGATCGTTCAGGTCGGCGTGCCAGTCGATCTTGACGGCGCCGGGGATGTGGCCGGTGTCGTAGAGCAGCACGTCCTCGTCCGATTCCGCGACGACGACGCCGGGGTCGTCCAGATGCTCGGCCAGCCAGGCGGTCGTCACGAGCCGATCGGGATGGGCGTAGTCGGCGAGCTTGGGGTCGGGGTCGTAGGAGACGGCCATCGACGTTCCTTTCGTGATAAGACGGCGTGCACCCCAAGATACATTTGACCGCATCGACGCGCCAGTGGCACGCGCGTCCGGATCAGGCGGCCAGGCCCTCGTGCTCCGGGCAGTCGACCCGCAGGTCGCTCGGGCCCAAAGCCAACCCCAGCACGGCGCAGCGATGGACGTCCGGGCCGCCGGCGTCCTCGCGGAAGAACCGGCACGTCACGCACATCCGCGCGACGCTGACGAGCCCCTCGCGGTGGAGCTCGGCGATCAAGCCGGTCAGGAATCCCAGGGCCCGCTGCTTGTCGCGCTCGGAGACCGAGGCCAAGAGCTGTTGCGCCCTGGCCTGCCAGGCGTCGGCGGCGTCGGCGACGGCCCGTCCCCGCTCGGTCAGCACGATGCGCACGCCACGCCCGTCGCTGGGCTCGGGCCCGCGGTCCACGAGGCCTTTGCGCTCAAGCGTGGAGACCGAGTCGGAGACCGTTGGAAGGGTGACGTCGAGCTCCGCCGCCAGGGCGCCCACCCGCCGTCGCTCCGGCGGGTCGACCCGCAGCCGGACCAAGAGCTGCAGTTGGGTCGAGGTCAACCCGTTGGCCCGGGCGACCTGGCCCATCTGGACGCGCAGTGCCTGCCCCAGGCGGTCGATGACCGCGACCAGCTTGGGATCGACTCCGGCACGCGATCCCAGCGGCAGCGGCGACCGGTCGTGGTGCTGGGGGCTCATGGGAGCCCGGGGAACGGAGAGCCGACCGCATCCATGGGCTGCATCCTGCGCCGTCGCGGGCCTCACTGCAAGCTGACGTTCGGGCCACCGCCGGTTGGTAGCGTCTTCCGATGCGCGCGCCACAGGACCGACCGCCCGCGTGACCCACCGGACGGTCGGGACGCTGCTGTGCGTGGTGTCGGCGACGAGCTACGGCGCGACCGGTATCTTCGGCAAGCTCGCCTTCGACGAAGGCCTGACCGTCAGCGGCCTCTTGGCCGCGCGCTTCAGCCTCGCCGCGATCGTGCTGTGGCTGCTGGTGGCGACGCTCGGACGCGCCAGCCGCCCTTCGCGGCGGGGCGCCGTCGCGGGGATCGCGCTGGGGCTCGTCGCGTACTCGGCTCAGACCGGGCTATTCTTCCTGGCTCTGACGCGCCTGGACGCCGGGTTGGCGGTGCTGCTGGTCTACATCGCGCCCGTGCTGGTCGCGATCACCGCCGTCGCGATCGGCCGCGAGCGGCTGGGCCGCGCGCAGGTGGTGGCCCTGGTCGTCGCTGTCGGCGGCACTGCCCTCGTTGCGACCGGCGGCGGCGTCGGCCGGGTGGACGGGCTGGGCATGGTGTTCGCGTTCGGCTGCGCCGTGGCCTTCACCGCCTACATGCTGCTGTCACACGCGATCGTCGGTCGCGTCAACCCGATCGCCCTGTCGGCGAGCGTCTGCACGGGCTGCGCCCTGTCGTTCCTGACCGCGGCCGGCGCCAGCGGTCACCTGCCGCTCCACGCGACCGGGACGGGGTGGCTGCTCATTTGCGCGCTCGCGCTGTTCTCGACGGTGATCGCGGTGACGACCCTGGCCGCGGGCACCGCCCGCGTCGGCCCGTCGACCGCGACGATCCTGGCGACGTTCGAGCCGGTCGTCGCGACGATGCTGGCCGTCACGATCCTGGACGAGCGGCTGGCCGCCGTGCAGGTCGTGGGAGGCCTTTTGGTCCTCTCCTCAGTCCTGATCGTCAGCGTCCGCCGCCGCGCGCCCCTACTGCCGTGAGGCGTCGAACAGGTCCGTGTCCCGGCTCGTTCCCGCGACGATCAACTCGGCGACGATGCGACCACCCACCCACGCGGTAATGTTGCCGGTCCCGCAGTACCCACCCAGCGCGAACAGGCCGGCGCTCCCCGGCACCGCCCCGACGTAGGGTCGCTGGTCGTCGGTGTAGCCGACGATCCCCACCCAGCGATGGGTGACCGGGGCATCGACCCCGAGATCGTCGCGCAGGTAGCGGGCCAGGCGGTCGTGCACCAGCGGGTTGGCCTCCTCGCGATCGGTGTACGAGGCGGCGCCGTCAAGGTCGGAGAACCCGCCGAGCACCACGCGGGCGTCGGGGAGTTGCTGGAAGTACTCGTACCCGTAGCGCGCGGAGACCGGGTGTGCGACGTGGTCGACGGACAGCGGCGCGGTCGCCACCATGTGCAGCCTGCGCGCCCGCACCCGCCCGGCGAACGCTGGGACCAACGCGCCCAGGTTGCCGTCGGCGGCCACCACGATCGCCCCGGCGCGGATGGTCCCGTGGCTCGTTTGCGCCTTACCCGGGCGCGAGCCGAGCGGCTCGGTCACCCGCACGCCCTCGGCGATCGTCACGCCGCGGCGCACGAGCGCATCCGCGAGCGCCGTGAGCCATCGCACCGGGTGGACCGCGGCGTCGTGGTCGGTGACCAGGCCGATCCGGTCGTGGCGCCGCAGCGGCTCCGGAAGCTCGTGCGCTTCCACGATGCGCCCGTCGAACCCGTCCTCGGCGAGCGCGCGCGCGTGGTCGCGGACGTGGTCGGCCTCACCGGCGTCGACCGCCAACCGCAGCATGCCGACCCGGCGAAAGCAGTCCGCTGCGTCCAGATCGTCGGCGAGCGCGTAGACCTGCTGCTGCGCGGCCAGCGTCGCGGCCTGGATACGGCGGGCCAGGTCAGCGCCGAAGCGCGCTCTCGCGTCGTTGTACATGGGCGCCGGACCCGCGATGAAGAACCCACCGTTTCGTCCGCTCGCCCCGGACGCGACCGACCTGGCCTCGACGACGGTCGAGGTGATGCCGCCCTCGGCGAGGTGCCACGCCGCCGCGAGCCCCCCGACGCCGCCGCCGACGATCACGACGTCCGCCGACGTGATCTCCCCGCGCCCGCCGAACCCCGCCCGCCGGGTCCCCTGCCAGTAGACCTCGTCCCCCACGCGCACCCCTCACGCCGTCAATCGTCCCACCCCAAGCGTATGCCGTCAGCCCATCCCGCCGATACCGATCCACCCACCAGACGGGCGCGACGAAATGCCAATTGACGGCGCGCGGCGCCACTTGTATGAGTTACGACACACTTTGGTGCGAGTTTCGACACAAATGAGTGAGTGATGGCACGGTTTGCGGGTTGGTGATCGCCGCGGTCGGCGCCGTCCTCGAGGGCGATGCGTCGGGTCCGGAAACCTGCCGAGCGCTGTTCGGCCGGGGGTGCGGACCCTGACCGGTCTCCCTTGGTCAGGGGGAGGTGCGGAACGCGACCGGGCGGGGGCGCAGTTCCGAGGCCGCCACTGCGGCGGCGGCCAGAAGGAGCGCGACGATCGCCGCAAGGACGACCCAGACGGTCAGCTCGTCCAGGCGCTGCACCGACGCGAGGGCTGAGCCGATGTCCTCGAACACGCGGCTGAGGTCCTCGGTCGACGTCGACTGGGTGAAGACCCCGCCAGTCTGCGTGGCCAGGGCCGAGAGCGTCTCGGACGGGCTGAGCTCGTCCGGTCGACCGGGGTCGTTGCCCAGCAACACCGTGTAGACCGGCACGCGCAGCTCGGCCGCGCGGGCTGCCGCCTCGAGCGGCGGGGAGCCGGCGGAGTTGGCGCCGTCGGTCAACAGCAGGATCCGAGCCGGGGAGGTGTCGGTGCTCTCCGGCACCTGCGCGAGCGCGCCGGAGCCCTGGATCACCGATAACGACGTCAGCACGGCGTCGCCGATCGCGGTGCCCTCGGTGATGGGGAGGTCGTTGAGCGCGTTCTTGACCTCGTCGCGATCGGTCACCGGCGAGACCCGCACCACCGCGTTGCCGGCGAACGCGACGAAGCCGATGGCCGCCTCCTTGGGCACCGCATCCAGAAACCGCTTGGCGGCGTCGACCCCCGCCTGCAACCGCGACGGCGGGATGTCCGTCTTGGTCATCGACTTGGACGTGTCGATGGCCAGCACGATGGTACTGCGCGCCTCGGTGCCGTCGGCGCTGCGGGCCGGCCGCGCCATCGCCAGGATCCCGAAGCCGGTCGCCAGCACCGCCAGGCAGGCCGCCACGATGCGCAGCACGCGCACCCCTCGGGGCGGGGTCAGGTCGATCAACCGGGGATCGGCATAGCGTGCGCCGGCGCGGGCGCGATCGCGTGCCCACGCCACCATCGCCGCCGCAAGGAACGGCAGGACCAGAAGTGCCCAGAGCCAGTTGGGACTGCGCCAGATCACGGCAGCCTCGATCCGAGCCGCCATGCGGACAGACCCGCGAGCATCAGCAGCAGCGCAGCGATTCCGGCCGGCCACGCGGTCACCTCGTCGAGGACCTGTTGGGTGCCGATCACGCTGCCGAGTTTCTCGTAGACGGCCGAGAGCGAATCCGCGTCGCGGCTCTCATATGACGCGGCGCCGGTGGACTCGGCCAGCGCGCGCAGCGCCTCCGGGTTGGGCGGAACCGGGCGGCCATTCGGCAGCACCCCATCCGGCGTGCCGAGCGCGACGGTCGCGATTGGCACGTCGGCCTCGCGCGCGGCCTGCGCCGCCTGCTCGGGCGTCCGGCCGACCGTGTTCTCACCGTCGGAGAGCAGCAGGATGCGAGCTGACTTGAGCTCGACGGCGCCGGGCTGCGAGGACCTGAGCGCCTCGAGGGACGCGAACACGGCCTCGCCGATCGCCGTGGCCCCGTCGGCGCGCAGGGTCTCGACCGCCGACACGAAGGCGACCCGATCGGTGGTCGGCGACACCAGCGTCGCGGCGCTGCCGCTGAAGCTCACCAGGCCGACCTTGTACTGGCGCGGCACACGCTCAGCGAACTTCAGGGCCGCATCCTGTGCCGCGCGCAACCGGTACGGGGCGACGTCGTCGGCCGACATCGAGCCCGACGTGTCGAGCGCCAGCATGATCGTCGCCTGCTCCTTCGGGATTGACCGCGTGACCTCGGGGCGCGCGAGCGCGAACAGAAACCCGGTGAACGCGAGCAGCACCAGGGCCACCGGCACGTAGCGGCGGAGCCGTCCCCGCTGCGCCGCCACCACCAGCAGGTCGACATTGGGAAACGGCACCGCATGCCGCGCGACGCGTCGCCGGTAGGCGACGTACGCGAGCACCGCAGCGGGCACGACCAGCAGCGCCGCCAGCGCAGAGGGCCAGCCGAAGCTCACGAGGCCCGCCGCGTCGGGACGGGGCGCATCAGCGAACGCGCCAGCGGCAGCACCCAATCCGAGTCGGTGCTCACCACCAGATGCCGCCCACCGACCCGCCGGAACATCGACTGGCGGCGGCGGTCCGCCTCGGCTGCGACCGCGCGGAAGCGCTCATGGAAACGCGGGTCGGCGGTGTCGACCAGGACCGTGCGACCGGTCTCGACATCGCGGAGGCTGAGCGGCCCGACCACCGGCAGCTCCCGCTCACGCGGGTCGCGCAGCTCGATCAGCAGCAGCTCCTGACGCCGTCCCAGGACACCCAGCGCCTGGTCCAAGCCGTCGGACATGGGGAAGTCGGAGAGGATGGCGACCAGGCCGCGGTGCTTGAGCACCCGCCCGAGCGAGGTGATCGCCGCGGCCAGATCGGTGCGCTCGCCGTCGTGCGAGGGGGTGTATGCGTCGTATGCGGCGAGGGCCGTGATCAAGCCGCGACGGTCGCCGCGGGGAGCACCCACCACGTCCAGGCCCATGCCGCTGCTGACCGCGACCCCCAGCCGGTCGCCGCGCCGGCGTAGAACGACGCCGAGACCGCCCAGCACCTCGCGGGCCAGGTCACGCTTGGTCGTGCGCACGGTGCCGAACTCCATCGACGGCGACGTGTCGACCAGCGCCCACGCCGTCAGCACCGGCTCGAGCTCCGGCACGCGCACCGTCGGCTGCCCCGTCCGCGCCGACAGCGGCCAGTCGAGCCAGCGGACGTCGTCGCCGGGCTCGTAGGCGCGCGTGAGCGAAGAGTCGCTGCCGGGACCGGGGCGGCGGCCGCGCCGCTCGCCCTGCAGCAGCCCGTCGAGCCGCCGGCCGATGCGAAGCTCGACTCGACGAAGGATCGACTCAGGCGACTGCGCGACCGGTTCCAAGCTCCACCTGCGGCTGGGGGATTGCGTCCAGGATCGCGTCCAGGACCTGGTCGGGCTTGACGTCGGCGGCAAGTGCCTCGTAGCTCAGGATGACGCGGTGGCGCAGGCAGTCCAGGAACAGGGAATGCACGTCCTCGGGCAGGATGTAGTTGCGTGCCCGCATCACGGCGAGCGCCTTGGCCCCGCGGATGAGGGCGAGCGACGCCCGGGGCGATCCGCCCAACTCGAGGTATGCGGCGAGGTGCGCCAGGTTTTCGCGGGCGGGCGTCCGGGTCGCGGTGACGAGTCGCACCGCGTACGAGCGCACGCGGTGGTCGACGAACACGGCGTCGGCCGTCTCCTGCAGCGTGATGATCTCCTGCGGCGACATGAGCTGGCGCGGCTTGGGCGGCTCGGAGGCCATACGCCTGACGATCTCCTCCTCATCCTCCTGCGAGGGATAGTCCACGATCAGCTTCATCGCGAAGCGGTCCAGTTGGGCCTCGGGCAGCGCGTACACGCCCTCGCTCTCCACCGGGTTTTGGGTGGCGAGCACGAAGAACGGCGCGGGCACGGGATGGGTCTCGCCGGCGATCGACGCATGTCCCTCGGCCATGACCTCGAGCAGCGCCGACTGCACTTTGGCGGGCGCGCGGTTGACCTCATCCGCCAGCACGAAGTTCGCGAACACCGGGCCCAGGCGCGTCGTGAACCCGCCGCTGCGATCGAGCACCTGGCCGCCCACGACGTCGGAGGGCACCAGGTCCGGCGTGAACTGGATGCGCGAGAACTGCCCGCCCGCGACGTTCGCCACGGTCTCCAGCGTGAGCGTCTTGGCGAGACCTGGCACACCTTCGAGCAGGACATGGCCGCGCGACAACAACGCGACGATCATGCGATCGAGCAGGCGGTCCTGGCCCACGATCACGCGCTTCAGCTCGTACAGCACGGACTCGAGCCGCTCGCGCGGAGCCTGCTCGGGCGGCGGGACGGAGGTGGGTTCGAACATCGACATGTGCTTCTCCTGGGGGGTTTCGCTAGCTGACGCGGGTGAGCATCTCGCGGACGCGCGACGCCGGGACCGCAAAGCCCAGACCGACGTTTCCGGGAATCGGGCTCTTGATAGACGTGGGAATGCCGATCAGACGGCCGTCGAGATCAAACAGCCCGCCGCCGGAGTTGCCGGGGTTGACGGGCGCGTCGAACTGGATCACCGGCCGGCCGTCGTCGTCGCGAAACGCGCTCACGATCCCGGCCGTCACGGTGTTCTGCAGGCCGAACGGGCTGCCGATGGCGAACACGGACGCCCCGATCTCGGGGGGGCCGGCGCCCTCGTCGACAAGCTGGATGCCCGGTCCGGCGTCGCCCGCCGGCCGCAGCACCGCCAGGTCCTGCTGCTCGTCGGTGGCCACAACCTGGGCCGAGACGCTGGTTCCGGAGGCGTTCCTGACCTCGACCCGGCTTGAGCCGCCGACCACGTGGTAGTTGGTGATGATGAGCCCCTGCGGCTCGACGATGACGCCGCTGCCCTGCCCCGACCCGGCCAGGACCTCGACCACCGAGGGGCCCGCCGCACGCACCGCTTCCTGCAGCCTGGGCCCCGAATCGGTCGCGGCGGTGGAGCGCACGGGAACGCTCCCGGTCGAGGCGCTCGGAGCATCCGATTCGAAGACGCGTGCCGACACCGCCCCCGCACCCGCCGCGACCAGCACGAGCAGGAGAACGGTCAGCCCGCGACGCGGCCCGCTCCGCCGCCGTGGCGACGCGGCGCCGACGGGCCCGGCCGGTCTCCCGCCCTGGATCTGCGTCGGCGTCCGCTCGCCGAGCCCGAGTCGCGGCAGGGGCGCGGGAGGACGATCGATCGGAGGCAGCGTTCCCCGATCTCGTACGGGTCGAGGCGCGAGGGGCGGCAGCTCGCCGTCGGGACGGCCGGGACGTGGGGTGAGGGGGGGAAGTGGCGAGTTCACGGGAAAGGTTGTACCTGGCGTTTCTGAGGGAATCGTGGGAGAGATGTTGTCCGCGCGCTAAGGCGCGGGTTCACGGTGGGTGCCGCGTCGCGCGCTGATGCCGTCCAGGTGGTCGGCCAGCGCGTCCGCGAGCGTGGCGCGCTGCGCCGCCTTGGCCGCTTTCAGGCGGGCGCGGTCAAGCCGGGCAAGCACGTCGGGATCGGGATCGACCATCTCGGCGACCGCGGCCTCCAGCCGCGCCACCTTGTCCGCGAGGGCCCGGACGCGCGTCCATGCCTCGTCGGCGACCCCGTCCGCTCCATCGGCCCGTTCGATCACACGGTCCAGGATAGGCTGGATCGGTGGGAAACGCACGTACCTTCACGCTGGTACGCCACGGCCGCACCACGTACAACGATCTGGGTCTGGTCAACGGCGACCCGCAGGTGCCGGTGGAGCTCGACGACGTCGGCCGCACCCAGTGCCGCACGCTCGGCCGAGACCTGGCAGGCAGGCACTTCGACCTCGCGGTCCGCACGCGCTTTCAGCGCACCGGCCAGTCGCTGGCGCTCATCCTGGCCGGGCGCGACGTCCCGGTGGTCGAGTACCCCCAGCTCGACGACGTGCGCTTGGGCATCTTCGAGAGCGGCCCCGTCGGGGTGTACCGGGCGTGGCGCCACTCCCACACGCCAGACGAGCCGCCGCCGGGCGAGGGCGAGAGCCGGATGCACGCGCTGTATCGCTACACGCGCGGGTTCGAGCGAATGCTGGGCGAGGACGACGCCCACGACATCCTCGCGGTCATCCACGACGTGCCGATCCGCTTTATGCTGAACGCCGCCCAGTCGGGGGATCCGCTCGACGGGCCGGTCCGGGGCGTGGCCAATTGCGAGCTGCACACGCTCAGCGAATCGGACTTCGAGCGCGGCCTGGCGACGATGCGCGATCGGCTCGGGATGTAGCCGAACGGACCCTACGCGGCGGAGGACTCGGCGTCGTCGGAGGCGTCCTGATCGACGCGATCGCCCGGCGAGACGGTGCCGTTGGCGCCGGCCGGCTTCTTGCGCCTGCGGCGACGGCGACGTTTGCGTGCCGGCTGCGGGTCCTCCGACGCGGATTCGCCCGACGCGGGCGTGACCGCAGCGGGCATCGACGGTGTGTCCTGCGCGGTCGTCTGCGGGGTGTCGACGGCTGCGGTCTGCAGGCGCCGTCGCCGCCGTCGCCTGCGCGGCGCACGTCCATCAGCCTCCTCGCCCTCGGAGCCGCCGATGCCGACGACCGACGGCTCCGGCAGCCGCGGTGACTTTGCGCGCTGGGCATTCCACGCGCGTGGGCTCGACAGCGCGCGCTGCGCGGTGGCGCCGACCGCAGCGCGAAGCGAGCGAACCGCGTCCGGCGTGGACCAGTCAATGGCGTCCAGGAACGCGCGCATCCCCGCCCAGCCGCCACAGGCGGCGGCGGCGCGCGCGCACATCCGCAAGTACTCGGGGCGGGCGGGGACGTCGCCGTGGCCCAGCATCAAGACCAGTCGGGCGGCCTGGCCCAACCTCAGGGTGGGGGGCGTCGCCGCGGGCACGGGCGCGGGTGGGGGCTCACCGGCGCCCCGCAGCCAACTCGCGATCAATGCGAGCTCACCGCGGTTGGAGATGATGTGGCGGGCCTCCCAGGAGGCGATGCGATGGAGCTCCTGGTTGCGCCCCGGGCGCAGCTCGGCGAGGGACCGGGAGACATCCCAGGCCCAGCCCGGCGCCCACGACGAGGCCTCGTCGAGCGCGGACCAGCGGCGACGGCGCTCGCCCGAGCGGGCAAGTTGCTCGAGCGACGCGAGCCGGTCCCACTTGCCCGCCTGGTCGCCGTGCCACCACAGCGCCCGCAGCCGCTCACGCGAGCTCATGCGCAGCCGGTCCAGGATGCTGCGGGGAGCGTCGGCGGGAAGGCCGCTGCGCAGGTCGGGTTGCACCAGGATCCCGGTCGCCCAGGCTCGCCAGACGGGCTGATCCTCGCCGTCCTCGGCTCTGCGGGCGACGATGCCCGTCAGCGCCCACCATGCGAGCGCAGCCTGCTCACCCACACCGGCCGTCAGCCGCTCGACGAGCTCAGGGATCGTGACGTCGCGACCGGCCGCCGCGACCCAGTCCTCGATCGCGCCGCGCGGCAGCATCCCGGGATCGGCGCCCCGCCAACCGCCGTCCGCGAGGCCCGCCGCGATGTTGGCGGGAGAGGCGGAAGGGTTGACGAGCTTGGCGCCGCCCTCCTGATCGGCCAGCAGCTTGGCGGCGGCGGCCAGCTTGCCCGACTCCGCGCCGTCCGGCGGACCCGCCACGCGGCCGAGCGGTTTGTACCAGCCCATGCCGTAGAGGTCGTGGCTGGTCTGGACCCCCATCGGATCGCCCGCCGGCAGGAACTCGACGGAGACGGCCTCCTTGCCCTCGTCGGGGCGCATGACCCGCCCGAGCCGCTGCACGAACACGCGCTCCGACGTCGTGGGCGCCAGGTGCATGACGACCGCCGCGCGGGTCTCGTCCCACCCCTCGGTCAGCAGGTCGGCATTGCAGAGCACGTCGATCTCGCCGCGGCCGAAGCGGGCGAGCACGCGGTTGAGCTCGCGGAGCGGCGTCTGACCCGACACCGCGGCAGCCTTGACCCCGCGCGCCTGCATCTCGTCGGCGAGCGCATGGGCCTGGGCCACGGTCGCGGTGTAAGCGACGCCGGCCAGGCCGAGGGGTCCGAAGTGCTCGGCCCACACGTCGGCGCACGCCTGATGCCATAGCGCCCGGTCCAGGGCGCGCCCGAGGCTGGCCTGGTCGAAGTCCCCGCGCACGCGCACGACGTCCGACAGGTCGACGGCGCGCTCGACGCGCAGGCTGCGAAGCGGCGCCAGAATGCCGCGCTTGATCGCCTCGAGCCGGTCGAGCGTCGCGGCGACCGGT
Organism: Miltoncostaeaceae bacterium; assembly: GCA_046708705.1. Classification (GTDB taxonomy): domain Bacteria; phylum Actinomycetota; class Thermoleophilia; order Miltoncostaeales; family Miltoncostaeaceae; genus CALMEC01. Next base: position 14,295 of record JBKKDD010000283.1, read on the forward strand.
CCGAAGACCTGCTCGACGTGGCCGGTGGTCGTTGCGGGGGTGGCAGTGAACCCGGTCAGCGTGGCGTTGGTCGCCCGGTCGAGGAGCTTCCGGGTCTGCTGGCCGAGCGTGGTGTGCGCCTCGTCGCAGATTACGAGTTGGATCCGCTCCCAGTCCATCTCGTCCGCATGGCGCAGGCTGGCCTGGTAGGTCGCGATCGTGATGCCGTGGCGTCCCGCGGCCGTCGGCCCGTCCATGTTGTACGGGACGCCGGGGAAGTGGCGCACCAGGGCGGCCGCGGTCTGGTCGGCCAGGTTGCGGCGCGGCACCAACACGAGCGTGGGCACCTCGAGGGCGGCGGCCAGCGCGCAGAACGTGATCGTCTTGCCCGACCCGGTGGGGGCGTGGATCCACGTGCGCTCCGCCCCCAGGTGCAGGTGCGTGGCGAGCTCGTCCAGCGCCTCCAACTGATGCTCGCGGAGCGTCACCCCCGGCCACGCGGAGGTGGGATCAGCGAGCGCCTGCCTGAGTGCGTCGGTTCGTGAATCGGCCGCGACGGTGGTCGGTTCGGTCATGCCCCCAACAAGGATTCGCGCGCTCCTGTGCAGCGAGCTGTGCCCGGTGGCGTGTACTGCGGTTCCGAGTGCTGCGATCTCTGCGTCGGTACTCCGGGCTGGGTGGCCTGGGAGTTCGGAACCTGCCGGACGGGCGCCCCGATCGGCGCGCGCCGGGAGTGTATCAGGTGGCGGCACGGGCGCATACCGCCGAACCGCCGCGATCCGGGGTGCGTCGGTGGCTGTCGTTACGATGGTTTCATGCCGACCTCGCACTGGGCACGACCCGTCGTGCTGGCCGTCTCCTGCCTCATCCTGGGGTTCGTCGGCGGATGGGCGCTCGCCACGGTGGGCGACCAGACGACGCTTCCTGACGCCCGCGTCGACGTCACCGTCGATCCGCCGGCGCCCAAGACCACGACGGTCGACCCTCGCGCAGCGGCGGAGCCGCCCGCCCGCGGCGAGGTCACGGTCAACGTGCTGAACGGCACGACGCAATCGGGCCTGGCGGCGAGCACCGCCGCGACGTTGAAGGGGCTTGGTTACACCACCGTCGCGACCGGGAACGCCTCGACGAAGACCGGCCCCTCGGTCGTCTACTTCGCCGACGGGCAGCGTCCCGCGGCAGATCAGCTCGCGACGGACCTGCAGATCCAGACCGTCACCCCGCTCGCAGGCTCGCCGGTGGCACAGACCGCGGGAGGCGGATCCGAACTGGTGGTGTTCATCGGCGCCTGACCGGGTCGGCGCGGTTTGCGGCGCGTTCGCTACCCTTCGACGAGCACGCATGCAACAGTCCGAAGGAGCGTGGTGTCGGTGGACGTCACCGAGGCGACATTCAAGGCGGAGGTCATCGACCGATCCCACGAGATGCCGGTCGTCGTGGACTTCTGGGCGGCGTGGTGTGGCCCGTGTCGGCAGCTTGCCCCGCTGGTCGAGGCGATCGCGGAGCGCCGTGACGGCGAGGTGGTGCTGGTCAAGGTCGACATCGACACCAACCCCGGTCTCGCGCGTGAGTACGAGATCATGAGCATTCCCGCGGTCAAGGGGTTTCGCGACGGCGCTGTGGTCGCGGAGTTCGTCGGCCTGCAGCCCGAGGCCTCGATCGAGTCGTTCTTCAACCGCGTGATCCCTTCGGCGGTCGAGCGACTGGTCGCCGCGGGGGATGAGGACTCGCTGCGCGAGGCACTCGTGCGCGATGCGGGCTCGACGCCGGCGCGCGTCGCCCTGGGGCGGATCCTCCTGGCCGACGCGCGATTCGATGAGGCGGTGGAGGTGCTGCGCCCGGCATCCCACGACCTGGACGCCACGGCGTTGATCGCGCTCGCCGAGCTTCGCGAGGTCGACCTGCCCGACGTCGCCGCGGGACTCGCCGCCCTGGACCGCGGTGATCGTGAAGGCGCGCTCACCCACCTGCTGGACGCGGTGCGCATCACGAGCGGTCCTGTTCGCGACACCGTCCGAGGCGCCATGATCGGCGTGTTCCGCGAACTCGGCGACCAGCATCCGCTGACGGTGCGGTTCCGACGCCGGTTGTCCCAGGCCCTTTACTAGGTCGACACTGAGCCTGAACCGTCCACAGAAGTCCGCGACCCAGGAGCTGTTCACCGGGATCTCGGACAGCTATGTCGCAGGCGGCACCCGCCTGTCGCTGGGACAGGATCCGCGCTGGCGCCGCACGCTGGTCGACCACGTGCCGATCGACGCCGATGCGCATGTGCTCGACGTCGCGACCGGCACCGCCGCGATCGCGATCGAGCTGGCGAGCCGAACCGGCTGCCGGGTCACCGGCATCGACCAGAGCCCCGCGATGCTCACCCAGGGGCGCGCCGCGGTTGCGGCGGCGGGATTGGACGACCGGATCACGCTGCTGCAGGGCGAGGCAGAGCGTCTGCCGTTTCCGGATGCCTCGTTCGACGCGCTGACGTTCACCTATCTCTTGCGGTATGTCTCGGACCCGGCGGCCACGCTGCACGAGCTGGCCCGGGTGGTGCGCACCGGCGGGACCGTCGCGAGCCTCGAGTTCGGCGTCCCGCCGTCGCTGCTGCCCCGACTGGGGTGGCGCGCGTACACGGGCGTCCTCGCGCCGCTCACCGGACGGATGATGTCCCCGGGGTGGGGGCACGCGATGTCGTACCTGCGCACCAGCATCCCCGAGTTCTGGCGGGCGCATCCGATGGGCGAGGTCGTGGACATGCACCGCGCAGCAGGCATCGAGGACCTGCGCGTCAAGCGCCTGACGTTCGGAAGCGCGGTCGTGATCTGGGGCGTCCGCCGCACCTGAGCCCGAAGCCCCGCGACGCGGAAACGGCGCACGAGACCCCGATCTCAACCCGAGCCGAGCCGCTCAGAAACCCGGACCCGCCGCGAGCCCCGCACCCGGACCCAGACCTCAGACCCCGCCACGAGCCCCGCACCGGACCCCGCATCCCGCCGAGAGCCGCGCCCGGACCGCGGACCCGGACCTCCGGGACTCCGTTGTCCTGAGCCCCTATTCACGCACCCTCATCGACCCGCAAGCGGATCGATGATTCCCGCAAGCACGTCTGCCCGAAGTCGGGCCAACTATCCATTTGGGCTCTTCGTGTACTTTAGGTGGGTAGTTGAACGGGGATGCGTCCGCAGACGAGGGTGATCATCGCGAGGAGCGAGTCGAG
>JBKKDD010000284.1:0-13296 GCA_046708705.1 Miltoncostaeaceae bacterium
GCGGCCGAGGCGCTGGACGCGGTGATGGGCGGCGAGGTCGACCCGGTCCAGACCGGCGCGTTCCTGATCGCGCTGCGGGCCAAGGGGGAGACCGCGTCCGAGCTCGCCGGGCTCGCGTCGGTTGTGCGCGCGCGCTGCGAGCCGGTGCGCGTCACGAGCGTCCCCCTGGTCGACACCTGCGGCACCGGCGGTGGTCCCTCGACGTTCAACGTCTCGACGGCGGTGGCGTTCGTGGTGGCGGGCGTGGGCGTCGCCGTCGCCAAGCACGGCAACCGCTCGGCGACGTCGCGAAGCGGCAGCGCCGACGTCCTGGAGGCGCTCGGCGCCAGGATCGACCTGACGCCCGACGCCGTGGCCGAGTGCGTGGAGCGCGTCGGCGTCGGCTTCATGTTCGCGCCGCTGCACCACCCGTCGTTCCGGCACGTCGCGCCGGTGCGGGTGGCGCTGGGCGTGCGGACGATCTTCAACCTGCTGGGACCGTTAACCAACCCCGCGGGGGTGCGTCGCCAGGTGATCGGCGTCGCCGATCGGGCCTACCAGGACCGCATCGCGGCGGCGCTCGGCGAGCTCGGGGCCGAGCACGCCCTGGTCGTCTCGTCGGACGACGGGCTGGACGAGGTGTCCACGAGCGCCCCGACCCGCGTCGCCGAGGTCACCTCCGCGGGCGTGCGCACATGGCAGATCGATCCGGCCGAGCTCGGCATCGCTCCGGCGATCCCCGCCGAGATCGTCGGCGGTGAGCCGGCCGAGAACGCGGCGGTGATCCGCGCGGCGCTCGAGTCGGGCACGGGGTCGGCCGCGGACCTGATCGCGCTGAACGCGGCCGCGGCGATCCTGGTCTCCGGGCGCGCCACCACGCTGCCGGACGCGCTGGCGGCCGCGCGTGAGAGCATCACCAGCGGCGGCGCCCAAGCGCGTCTTGCCCAGTTCGTCGCAGTCACCAACGAGTTGGCGCCGGAGCGCGCGGAGACGTAAGGGATATGGGGTTCTTGGAGGACATCGTCGAGACCACGCGAGCCGGGATCGAGCGACGGCGCGCCGAGGTGCCGCTGGAGGGCCTGATGGCCGGGTTGACGCCCCCCCGGCGGGGTCGGCCCTTCTCGGAAGCGCTGATCGCGCCGGGCGTGTCGCTGATCGCCGAGGTCAAGCGGGCGAGCCCGTCCAAGGGGCCGATTCGCCCCGGAGCCGACGTGGCCGAGATCGTCCGGATGTACGAGGCTGCGGGGGCCGCGGCCTGCTCGATCCTGACCGAGCCGGAGTTCTTCGGCGGAAGCTTGGACGACCTGCGCGCGGCGCGGACGGCGTGCACCGTGCCGCTGCTTCGCAAGGACTTCATCGTTGACGAGTACCAGCTCGTCGAGGCGCGGCTGGCGGGCGCGGACGCCGCCCTGCTGATCGTGGCCGCGACCGGGGACGAGCTCCTGCGCGACCTGCTCGCGTTCGGGCACGGCATCGGCCTGGACCTGCTGGTTGAGGTCCACGACGAGGAAGACACCGAGATCGCGGTGGCGGCGGGAGCGGAGATCGTCGGCATCAACAACCGCAACCTCAAGACGCTCGAGGTCGACCCCGACACGGTGCTGCGGCTCCTGTCGGACATCCCCGCGGGAACGACGGTCGTCGCCGAGTCGGGCATCACCGACAACGCGGAGGTGCGGCGGCTCGAGGAGGCCGGCGTCGACGCGATCCTGGTTGGCGAGGCCTTGATGGGCGCAGCCGACCCCGCGGAGGCCGTCCGGGTTCTGCTCGGTCGGTAGGGGTCGAACGTCTCGGATCCACCCGGGACGATCGGTACGCGATCCGACGGCGCTACATTGCGCGTATGGACCCCGGCGAGCCCGTCACCGACAGCGCATCCGGGTGGACGCGCGGGCGCATCGTCGGGGTCGGCTTGGGGGTAGCGGTCGCGGTGGCGGTGGTGGGGCTGCTCGTCGTCGGGCTGGTGCGGCCGGACCAGGAGTTCACCATCGACCGGCGTATCGCCGAGGACAAGGTGGCGCCCGCACCGGCCGTCTCCCTGCCGGTGCTGTTCTCCGGCCCGGGGGTGGGGCCCGAGGGCGCGATCGTCTCGCTGGAGTCGCTCCGTGGCACCCCCGTGGTGGTCAACCTGTGGGCGTCGTGGTGCCCGCCGTGTCGCAGCGAGGCGCCCATCCTGCAGCGTCTCGCCGAGCGTTACCAACCCCGGGGTGTCATCGTCCTCGGCATCAACGTGCGTGATCTGAGCGGCGACGCCAAGGCGTTCGTCGACGAGTTCAACCTGACGTTCCCGTCGCTCCGCGACGGCTCGGACACGACCGAGAAGGCGTTCGAGACCGGCGGGATCCCCGAGACGTTCATCATCGACCCCGACGGCAAGATGCGCATCCTGCCGATCCGCGGCGAGTTGACGGCCGCCGGTGAGCGCGAGATCGCCGCATACCTGGACGGAGTGCTGGCCCGATGAGGCGGCTCGTCGCGCTCATGCTCGCGGCGCTCGTGTGCGCGCTGCCCGCGACCGCGCTCGGCCTGTCCATGACCGAGGTCGCCGCGGAGCTTCGCTGCGTGACGTGCGGCACGCCGCTCGACGTCTCCAACGCCCCGGCCGCGCAGGCGATGAAGGCCCAGATCCAGCGCCGCATCGATGAGGGCGCAACCAAAGATCAGATCACGGCCGAGTTCGTCCAGGAGTTCGGCAGGCAGGTGCTGGCGACGCCGACCAAGTCCGGGTTCGACCTGGTCGCCTGGCTCGTGCCGGCGCTGGCGGTGGTCGCCGGGCTCTGCGCGATCCCGCTTGTCACGCGCACATGGGCGAGGCGCCGCCCCGTCGAGGCGGCCCGGGTCGCGCCGCTCGACGAGGACGACGCGGCGCGCGTGCAGCGCGAGCTCGACGCGTTCGGGGACTGAGTGTCGCGGGGCGTCCTGGTCGGCACGGCGTCGTGGACCGACCCGGAGTTCATCAAGGCCGGCTGGTACCCCCCGCAGGTCAAGAACGACGCTGAAGGACGCCTGCGCTACTACGCCGAGAAGTTCGCGATGGTCGAGGTCAACGCGAGCTTCTACGCCTTGCCGACCGTGGACACGGTCGCGGCATGGGCCGAGCGCACGCCACCGGGGTTTCGCTTCCACGTCAAGGCCCACCAGGTGATCTCGGGACACCCGAGCGACCCCTCGCGCCTGCCCGCGCCGCTTCGCGCGCTGCCGGCCGAGCTGGACGGCAAGGGACGCATCCGAAAACCCAGCCGTGAGCTTCGCGACGCGGTCATCGACACCCTGCTGGAGTCCTGCGGCCCGCTCGGCGACAAGCTCGGCGCGATCCTGGTGCAGTTGCCGCCGTTTGTGACCTCGGGTGAGCGTCAGCGCGAGGAGCTCGGCCGGATCCTGCGGCGTCTGGCGCCGGCGCGGGCGGCGGTGGAGTTCCGTCACCGCTCCTGGGTCGTGCCGGGCGAGCGCGAGCGCGCCGTCAATTTGCTGGGCGAGCACGACGCGGCGTGGGTCTGCGTCGACGCGCCGCGCCTGGAGGTCGCGAGCGCGATGCCCCCGATCGTGGAGGTCACCTCCGGGGCGCTCGCCTACGTGCGCATGCACGGTCGAAACGCCGAGTCGTGGACCCGTGGTCGCACCGTGGCCGAGCGCTTCGACTACTCCTACCGCACGGACGAGCTGGAGGAATGGGTGGCGCCCGTCCTCGAGATGGCCGAACGCGCCCAAGAGGTGGCCGTGGTGATGAACAACAACGCAAAGGACTACGCCCTGGTCGCCGCCGACCGATTCCGGGAGCTGATCACCCCGCAGAGCAAGTGAGCATCGTCCGAGTTGCCCTCGTCTCGGGTTGGCCGGGTGCCGATGTCGCTCACAGGGACCGATCGGGAGACGGTCGCGCTATCATTCTGAAAGCAGTCCCGTGAAAGGAACCGTTGCGATGGTCACGTTGACGCCGAATGCCAGTGAGAAGCTCAAGGTCCTGCTCGCCGACGAGGCGGACGAGGGCGACGGGCTGCGTGTGCAGGTCGTCCCCGGTGGCTGCTCCGGCTTCGAGTACCAGCTCACGTTCGGCAAGGCCGAGGCCGACGACGAGGTCGTCGAGCAGCAGGGCGTCACCGTCATCATCGACCGCTTCAGCGCCCCGTACCTGTTCGGCGCCGAGTTCGATTACGAGGAAAGCTTCCAGGGCGCCGGGTTCGTGATCAATAACCCGAACTCCAGCTCGAGTTGCGGCTGCGGGAAGTCCTTCCAGGCCTGAGCCCGGGAGGCGGTGGGGTCGGGTCTACCCGCCGAAGTCGGTCGCGTACACGGTGTTGGAGCAGTCGGGCGCCGCGACGACGGCCAGTCCCACGACCTTGAAACGCTTCGAGAGCAGGTTGGCCCGGTGACCGGGGCTGCCGAGCCACATCCTGACTATCGCGCGCGACACATTGGTGGCGCAGCCCGACGTCATGCCGAGGTTCTCGCCAACCACGCGACGCTGCGAGAAGCCCGCCTTATGCAGGCGCACGTAGAACGGCCTCCCGTCTACGCCATTGTGATCGAGCTGACCGATCCGGGCGAGGTAGGCGCTGTGCCGGCGTGCGGGTCCGGCCAGAATCCTGGAGATCCGCAACGGGGCCACGCCGTGCTTCGCACGCTCCGCGTTCATCGCCACCAGGAGCTCGGATTGTCCCGTCAGCTCCGCGTGGGTGGCGACGCCGTTGGCGGAGGGCACACCCGCCAAGACCAGTGTCGCGCCCATCGCGATCACGACGGACATGAGCCTTTGGGGAAACCTCAAAACGTCGATCCTCCGTGTCGAGTGCGTGGTCCCGCCCCACACAGCGTGCAGATGTTCCGCAGTGTCTATCGGCATCTAGGCGCGGAACTTGATGCCCCGGCACCGAAACCGGCACGACTCGCAACGGCACGTGCAGGGCTCGCCATCTCGCGGCGCGAAGAACACGACATCGATCGCGGAAGGACTGGTCATCGCCCCTGACACACCTGCGGTTCTGACACCGGGCACGGCGATGGGCCACGTCGCCGTTGAGGTCGGGCGGGGAACCACAGCGCTCGGGATCTGGATCGACGGACGCTTCGTGCGCAGCATCCGGGTGCCGTCCGGCCCGCGGCGGCTCGAGGGGCCGTTGCCGCTCGGCCGGCACGAGCTGCGCCTGCGGGCCCGGGGCCCCGGCGGCGTCCGGTGGTCGCGCACCGCGCCGCTGTGGGTGCTGCCGGCCTCGGCACGGCTGGCGCGCGGGATCGGCGGGCGCATCGACCGGCGATTGCAGGGCGACATCGCGCGCCTGACCGGCAGGCTGCCCGCCATCAGTGGGGTCTACGTCCAGCACCTGGTCAGCGGCTGCGGCGCGGCCGTCAACGCGGGGGCGCGGTTCCCGGCGGCCAGCACCCTGAAGGCGGCCATCCTGCTGGACGTCGAGCGGCGCTCGGGTGGCGCGCCGTCACCGACCATGAACGGCCTGCTCGACCAGATGATCGTCGAGTCGAGCGATCTGGCGGCCAACCGAGTGCTGCAGATCCAGGGCGGTGGCGACGGCGTGCGCGGCGCGCAGCGGGTGACGCAGACGCTGCGTGCGATGGGGTTGACCGAGTCGCTGGTCCGCCGCCCCTACATCATCGAGGACATGGCGCGACGGGCCCCGATCCCGGTCGGCGCCTCGGCCCATCCCGCGCTCTTCACCAACTTCATCTCGACCCCGTATGAGCTGGCGCGGATCATGGTCGCGATCCAGCGGGGGATGCGGGGAGCCGGTCCGCTGCCACGGCTCGGCGTCCGGCAGGCGACGCTCAGGACCGCGGTGCTGCCGCGGCTCTTGTCGGTGCGCGACCGAACCAAGCTCGTCGCGGGCGCTCCGGACGGGGTGCTGGTCGCCCACAAGAGCGGCTACAACACCAACGTCAAGCACGACGCGGGGATCGTGTACCTGCGAAGCGGCCCCGTCGTGGCGGTCGCGATGAGCTGGGGTGCCGCGGGTGTGGGCGACGCGGTCGGCGATCGTTTCGCTGCCGACGTGGCGCGCGCGGCAGCGGCACGGCTGCGAAATGGCGGCAGATGCTGAGGAAAAATGACGCTCAGACCAAAAACGTGACCTGAGGCTTACGACCCGCCGGGCTTACGTGAGGTAGCGTTCCTGCACGCTGATATCCCGCATTTTCAGCAGCGTAAGGAGGAGTGAGTGAGTTCTGGCACGCATTGGTTCGACCAGTCCCGGGGTGCGAACGACGAGGCCGGTTGGCTCGAGGGGGTCGTGATGGTGAGCGTGGGGATGGTTCCGGAGAATGCTCCGGTCGTCGGCGCCGTCCACGCCCGGGTGGCGCGCCTGCAGGACCTGCCGTCGTTGATCCACGCGTGCGTCCCCGCCGAGCGGTAACGCTTCTTCTCAGCGCCGTCCGCGTCCGAAGTGCTGGCCTTCCGGCGCGGCGGCCCGCAGGCGATGGCCCTCCTCGACCTGCTGCGCGGTGGGCGTCGGCATCACCGCGCGCTCCAGGCGTGACGCGAGTACGTTGACGTTGCGGCCCCTGCGCTCCAGGCGGCCGAACGCCACGATCAGCGGCTCGGCGCGCAGGAGCGCCCGGTGGCGCTCGTAGAGCTGCGGGCGCACGATCACGTTGATCATGCCGGTCTCGTCCTCCAGGAGCAGGAACACGATGCCGTGCGCGGTGCCGGGGCGTTGGCGCGCCACCACGAGCCCCGCCACCGACAGGTCGGTCCCGTCGGGAGTGTCGCGAAGCTCGGCGGCGGTGCGGGTGCCGGGCGGCAGGCTCGGGCGGACCAGCGCGACCAGGTGCCAGCCGGTGGACAGGCCCGTCGTCTCGTAGTCGGTGACGACCCGCTCGAACTGCGACTGGGCGGGAAGCTGCGGCGCCGGTGACGCGGGGATGGGCAGCGGCAACTGCCGCCCCACCCGGGTCTGCGTGGATCGCGCGAGCGTCCCGAGCTCCCACAGCAGCATCCGTCGCGGGCGCTCGAACGTGTCGCAGGCGCCCGCGCGCACGAGCGCGGTGAGCTGATCGCGGTCAAGGCCGCTGCGTCCAGCCAGATCGGTGAGGTCGGCGAACGGGCCGTTGTGGTCGCGCTCTCGCTCCAGCCACGCGGCGCCGTCGCCGATGCCGCGGATGTACCCCAGGCCGATGCGCACGGCGCCGTCGTGCTGGACCGTGCAGCGCGCGTCCGAGCGCAGAATGCAGGGCGGGTGCGTGCGCACCCCGCGCCGGGCGGCGTCGCGCACGAGGCTCGCCGGCGGGTAGAAGCCCATGGGTTGCGCGTTCAGCAGCGCCGCCAGGAACTCGGCCGGGTGGTGGCGGCGAAGCCACGCGCTCTGGTAGGCCAGCACCGCGAACGCCGAAGCGTGCGCCTTGGGGAACCCGAAGTTCGAGAACCCGATCAGCTTGGTGAACACCGTGCGGATGACGGCGTCGTCCACGCCGCGGGCACGGGCGCCGTCGCGGAACTCCCGCCACAGCCGCAGCATGGCGGCGCGGCTGCGCTTGCGGCTCATCGCGCGGCGAAGCGCCTCGGCCTGGCCGGGGCTGAACCCGGCCAGCGCCATCGCGACCTCGAGCACCTGCTCCTGGAACACCACCACCCCGAGCGTCTCGCGCAGGCAGTCGGCCAGCAGCGGATGGTCGTACGGCGGCGCGAAGTCCGGGTCGAGGCGCCGGGCTTTGCGGTGCCTGACGTACGGGTGGACCGCGCCGCCGCTGACCGGACCGGGCCGGATCAGCGCGACCTGGACCGTCAGGTCGTCCAGGTTCTGGGGCCGGGTCTGCAGGATGCTCTGGATCTGGGCGCGGCTTTCGATCTGGAACACCCCCACGGTGTCCCCGTCGCCGATCTCCTCGTAGACGGCCGGGTCGTGGACGTCGATGCGCGCCAGGTCGACCGAGGCACCGCGGCGGGCGATCAGGTCGACGCACTCCTCGACGGCCGAGAGCATCCCGAGTCCCAAGAGGTCGATCTTGACGAACCCCGCGTCGGCGCAGGAATCCTTGTCCCATTGCACCATCTGCCTGCCGGCGAACGCGGCGGGCACGATCGGCACCAACTCCACCAGCGGCCGCGCCGAGACGATCATCCCGCCGGAGTGCTGGGACAGATGGCGGGGCAGACCCGCGGCCTCATGGGCGAGGAACACGAGCGCACGCCAGCGCGACGAGCGCAGCTTGTGCTCGCCGTCCGGCAGGCGCAAAAGCTCCTCCTCCAAGGCGGTCGGCGATGACCAGCCGTCGGCCTGGCGGGCCAGACGCTCGATGTCGGCGGCGGGAAGCGCCAGCGCCTTGCCGAGCTCGCGGATCGCCATGCGGGTGCGAAATGTCGGGAACGCGGCGACCATGGCGGCGTGGTCGGCGCCGTAGCGGCGGATGACCTCGGCGATCAGCCCCGCGCGGATGTCGCGCGGGAAGTCCAGGTCGATGTCCGGGACCGACGCCATGTCGCGGTTGAGGAACCTGCCCAAAAACAGGCGATTTCGCACCGGGTCGATGTGGGAGAGGCCGGTCAGGTAGCAGACGATCGAGCCGACGGACGATCCGCGCCCGCGTCCCGGGGGCAGGGTGCGCCGCGCCGATCCGGCGGGGCGGCAGGCGACGGCGACCTCCCGCGCGATCTCCAGGATCTCGCGGTGCAGCAGGAAGAACCCGGCCAGCCCGTGGTGGGCGATCAGCCCGAGTTCCTCCTCCAAGCGCGGCAGCGCCTCGCGGCGGCGGGTGCCGTTGGGGTAGCGGGCGCCCAGTTGATGGCGGCAGATGCGCGCCAGCATGGCGTCGGCGGGCTCGCCGTCGGCGGTGAAGTCGGGGTAGGCGTAGCCCAGATCACGGGTCAGGTCGAACTGCAGCCGCTCGGCCAGGCACACGGTCTGGGCGACGGCTTTCGGATGGTCGGCGAAGCGGGCGGCAGCCTCGTGGGGCGCGCGCAGCACGGCGTCGCGGTTGCCGCGTCGCCACCCCTCGGAGCCGTCCAGGGTGGCGTGGCTGCGGATCGCGACGAAGGCGTCCTGCAGGAACGCCCGGTGGGGGTGGTGGGCGTGGACGTCGCCGGTCGCGACGGTGGGGACCCCCAGGACCTCGGCGAGCCGGGCCAGGTGGCGAAGCAGCGTACGATCGCCGCGGACACGGGGTCGTTGCAGCTCGACCAGGACGTTGCCCGGGTCGAACGTGTCGATCAACCGGCGGGCGGCGGCCTCGGCGTCGCGGGCGCGGTCGGCCGCGATCAGGCGGGGAATCAGGCCGTGGCGCGCGCAGCCGGTCAGGCACACCAGCCCGTCGGCGTGGGCGTCCAGGTGCGCGGGGTCGAGCGCGGGCGCGACGGCGCGCCGGTCGGGCGGCGGGCGGGTGGCGGTGTGGGCCAAGGTGATGAGCCTGCAGAGGTTGGCGTACCCGGCACCGGTCTCGACCAGCAGCGTCAGGTGCGACCCGTCCGCGAGCGTCAGCTCGGCCCCGGTGATCGGCCGGACCCCGGCCTCCTTGGCGGCGTGCGCGAACGCGAGCGATCCCGAGAGCCCGTCATGGTCGGTCAGCGCCATCGCCGGGTACCCGAACGCCGCGGCCTGCTCGGCGAGCTCCTCGGGCGCCGACGCGCCGTCCAGGAAGCTGAACGCCGAATGGGCGTGCAACTCGATGTAGGAGGCGGACCGCGACACGAACACATGTTCGCTCATCCGCCACACGTACTCAACCCGTTCCGCGCAGCGCTGGCCGAAGCTCGCGATGTGGCCAGGCCGCCGTTCTGAGCGGGCGGGTGTGGCAGCCTCGCGGCGGCTACATGGTGAACTTCTTCAGCGAGGCGGCGATGACGATCAGGTCGTCCTTGGGGTACGGGCCGCTGACGGTGTAGAGCAGCGGGCCGTCGCGCCAGTAGAGATGGGGGATGGTGCTCTGGCCGATTCCGTACGTGGCCGCCACGCCGTTGATGGTGACGGGCTCCGTGCGAAGCGGCTGGCATTCGCCGCCGAACGGGTCGTCCGGCCAGTTGCGGCTGGCGACGCGCTGGGTGACGTCGATCCGCTCCTGACCGCGGCGGTAGGTGGCGGCGAAGAGCCACGGGAACGGCGCGATCGAGCCCTCGGGCCCGGTGATGGCGGACCGGGGCGCCCAGCCGGAGATCGCGAGCCGGAACCCGGCGGGGAGCGCCGACGGCAGGCGCGGCACGTACGGCAGTGGGCCGGCGGCAGCGGTCGGGGAGGTGCGGGTGAAGCGGTCGTTGGAGCGGAACGGACGCCGGCCGATCGGCGGCGGCGCGAACGTGGCGGCCGGAAGCGGCGCGTTGATCAGGCGGTACGTGTACGTCGTGGCGTCGAGGATGCGGCCGCCGGCCAGCGCACGCTCCACGGCGCGCAGGGGCAGATGGGTGCGCTGCGACAACCAGATGCGAATGCGCCGGGCGGGCAGGCCCGCGCAGTCGTTGGCCGGCACCTCCACGTCCGCGCGAAGCGCAGCCCTGCCGGCCAGGGTCACGGGCGTCAGGGGCAGGGCCCCCGCCCGCGCCTGGGCAAGGACGTAGGCCGCGAGCGACTGGGAGCGCTCGGCACCCGTGCGGGGGAACCCGTCGGGTTGCGCGGCGAACTGGTTGCGAAAGAGCGATCCGTCCCCGGTCGGCGTCGCGGCGACGCGCTCGGTGCCCCGCCGGCCGACGTTCAGGAACGTGTCCGACCCAGCAGTGGACCGCACCCGGAAGCTGCTCGGCGCCCTGATCGTGACCGTCTCCGTCGGGCCACCACGCGGCTGCGCGACGACGCGGTAGGAGTCGACGACGACCGGCGGCGCGGCGGGCGCCCCTCCGAACGATGCGGCGAGCGCGAGGGCGGTGGCGAGAGGAGTCATGGCGCGACCCTACCGCCCGGAACAGACGGCACGGTCATCCCGGGGCACGTTTGGGGCCGAGTCGGATCCCTGCACACAGCGACGCTACCGGAGATCGACCCGTCGCGAGTCGATCCCGCCCTGGTGGACCGGACCATCAAGATATGCCCCGCCCGGGCCCTGTACCTGGCGCGGGTTACCCCGCCCCCGCGAATCCGCCTCACGCCGGTAGGCGCCGACCCCATCCTGGTCCGTCGGATCCGGACCAGAGGCTGACCGTCAGAGCGGGACGCCGATGGTGACGCTGGTGCCGCCCCACGGGGCGGGAGAGCGGGTCAAGCTCCCGCCGATCGCGGTCAGGCGGCTGTGGGCGGCCTGCAGGCCGATACCGCGGCCACCGTCGAGGTCGAGTGCGCTTCCGGCGCCGCGGCTCTCGGCGTTGCCGCGGTCGCCGATGACCACCGACAGCGCGTCGGGCTCGCGTCGGAACGCGATGCGCACGGCTCCGCCATGGGGGCTTCCGTGCCTCACGGCGTTTCGCAGGATGTGGCCAAGCGCGTCCACCAGCACCCCCGCGATCCGGCGCGGAACGCGGATACCGGGCGGCACGATCAGCTCGAGCGAGACGTCGATCCCGCGGCGGCTCGCGACCCGGCGCACCTCGGCCGCAGCCCCGTCGGCGATCTGCTCGAGCTCGACGTCGCGCATGACGCCGGGAACCACGCGTCCGCTGAGCGCCTGCTCGATCCCGCGCAGCCGCTCGACGATGTCCGCGACAGGGGGCGGCCGCTCGGCTGCATCGACGCGTCGAAGCTCCTGGAGGGCGTCCTCGAGCTCGTGCACCTCCCCGGCCAGGACAAGGTCGCCGGCCTGCGCGGTGAGCCCCTTGAGCGAGTGCGCCGCCATCATCGCCCAGTCGACGTCGCCGTCGGTTGGGGACGTCCCGACGGTCAGTGCCGCCACGATCGCCGCGGCGCGCCCGAGCGCCTCGTCCAGGTACAGACCGAGCAGTGACGGCGTAAGGTCGGAAGCGTTCGCGGCGTGATCCCGTCGTCGAGGTGCGTCGTCGGACGATACCGAGCGCGTTACGACAACCCGCACGGCACCCCCCACGCAACCGCCGGCGCCAGACACGACGGGTTGCGGGATAGGAGATTCGACCATGTCGGAAGGTCAATTTCGCGTCCCGCGATCCCGCCTGGGCAAAGGGATCGCGGGGGCGGCGGCATCAGCCGGAAGACTCAGCAGAGCGGCGGGTTGGCCGCTCGCTGCGACCACGTTGAAGGTGCGCGTGAGCGAACCAGTCGCCGGTACGGGTGTCGCGGAACGTGATGAGGACCGTGCCGGGCTCGACGATCAGCTCGAAGTAGTGGCGGTCGACGGGCTCGTCGGTCCACCAGCGGTCTTGCACCAGCCAGTCCTCGCGGATCGCGGTGACCTCCCGGCGTTTCCCGTCCGCGACGATCGCGTGCGGGAGGCCGGAGGGCCCCGTGATCACGCGGAGGGGTCGCGGCTGGTCGAGACGTCGTAGGGAACGAGCGCCCATCGCCGTTCCGGAAGTTGGGACCAGGGCTCCAGCTCGACCAGACGCAGCACCGCCTCGGCGCCCTGGACCGAGCGCACCTGGCGGATGGCCTCGCGGGCGCGGCGGTCACGCTCGACGGCGCCCGGCTCGACGATGGCGAGCTGATGGCCCGCGAGCGCGCCGGAGGCGTCGGCGCGGATGACAAGGGTCTCGACCGGCCTGCCGACCTCGGCGAGGGAGGGGAGGGCCGCGGTGGTGAGCCGGTCGATCTGGACAGTGGCCTCGCGCAGGGTAAGGGTGCGGGTCCACGACCCGCCGCCCTCCAGCCACGCGCGAATGCCGATGCTGCGAAGCGCTCGCCCGCGCGCCCTGGCGGCGCTCGCAAGCTCGGTCAGAAGGAGCGTGGCCGCGGCCTCCAGCGCCTGCAGCGCGCCGACGGCCTCGGGGAAGTGGAACGCGGCCTGCAGCGGGTCGGGCGGGCGGCGGGGACGAAGCCTCTCATCGTCATCGCCGCGGGCGCAGTGCCAGGCGCGAAGGCCCGCCAGGCCCAGGCGGTCGAGCACCGCCGCGCGGGGCAGCGCGGCCACCTGGCCGATGGTGGCAAGGCCCAGGTCCGCGAGCTCGGCGAGGGCCTTGGCGTCGAGCGGGAGCCGGCCCGCGGACAGGGGCGCAAGGAAGTCCGCGACCTCGTCGCGGGTGACGACGAGTGGGGTGCGGGGCGGCGCCTCACGGGAGGCCTGCAGCGCGGCGAACGGCGTGGGGGCCGCGCCGATGCGCCCGTCGGCGCCGACCGGGAGCGCCGCCTTGACGTGGCGAAGCACCCCGTCCAGCCCGCCGTAGAGGCGCTCGATCCCGTCTGAGCTGAACGTCCACACCCCGGCGGTTCCCGGCTCGACCGCGGCGCCGAGCCCCTCGAGCCGCTCGGTGACCTTCTCCGCGGTGTGCTCGGCCGCGCCGGGGTCGGGTACGACGAGCTCGAGCTGCGGGCAGCGCGCGAGGGCCTCGCC
>JBKKDD010000285.1:0-2935 GCA_046708705.1 Miltoncostaeaceae bacterium
GGGCGGGGACGATCCGCGCGGCCGGGCGCGGCGGCTCGTCGTGCGTGGCCGACCTGACCGTCATCGCCCCGCCGACGGTCAGGGCCGCGGCGGCCACGAGCGCCGCCCCGGTGGCCACCACCCCCGAGCCGGCGGACGCGCCGCCGCCCACGAGGCTCGCCAGCCAGCCGAACAGACCGCCCGCGGGCAGCATGAGCGGCGGCAGGAACGTGCTCAGGATCACCTCGTGCTCGCGCGCCGCGCGGCAGCACGCGTCGCAGCCCTCGTCGGACGCGACCGCGTCGTCGCCGTAGACGTGCATGCGGATCTCGCCCGCCCGCGCCGCGCCGACCGCCGCGGTCAGCGGACGCTCCGCCCCCTCTCCCGCTGCGGCGACCTCTTGCCGCAACAGCAGCAGGTACGGGCCATACTCGGCGCAGAACCCGCCGTCGTGGTAGCGGCGAAGCAGCGCCTGGGCGGCGCGGGCGGCACGCTGGTACTGCTTGTAGGCGGCGGCGGTCGAGCGCACGCCCAGATGCTCGGCCAGGTCGGCGAACGTGGCGCCGTCCAGCTTCATGCGCAGCAGGATCGCGTCGCGCCCCTCCAGGCGGCGCAGACCGTCATACAGAGCCGCGGCATCGAGGCGAAGCGCCGGCCGCTCGTCCGCATCGTGGTGAGCGTCGGCCTCGTCCCAACCGCCCACGTCGCCGGTGGCGCGATCCACGAACGCGCCGACGGGCACCTCGACCCGCGTGCTCGTGTGGCGCAGGTGGTCGATGGCGGCGTTGACGATCGAGCGGATCAGGCTGGCGCGGACGCGGTGGTAGGCCTCGACCCGACGGTAGGACGCGCGCGGACGGCGGGTGTGGGCGGCCAAGTGGCGCTCGACCACGTCCATCGCCAGGTCCTCGGCCTTGGCGTGCCCGACCTGCCAGGCGATCTTGCGCACGAGCTCGGGGAGCGTGCGGCTCGCGATCAGCGCGAGCTGCTCGGCCGGATCGTCCAGTGTGCGGAGGCGGTCGGCGAGATCGTCGGGAATTGTCGCGTCGGGCCGGGCGCGCAGCCGATCGCGCGTGACCGCCGGGCCGACCGGCACGTCCAGTCGGATCGCCATGTCTGTCAGAGCTCCTCTCGTTGGGATGAGATGGGAGGCGACGGGTGCCCACGCACGCGCGCGGGCACCCGGGAAATGGCGGTCAGGCGACCTTGACCCGCACCACGCGGCTGGTGGTCGCCAGGTACGGCCAGCCGTTGTCGTGGGGGACGGCGAGCCGGAACGCCACCGTGTAGCCGCCGGGGCGGCGGAACTGGTAAACGACCCGGAACCGGCCGTTGCGCGCGACGCGCCCGTTGACGGCGGGGCGCCACACCTTCGCCTTCGCGTCGTGCCACTGGAGCTGGATCGCCTTGTTGTAGGCGCCGGCCTGCGGAATGAGGCGGCCGGTGACGACGAGCCTGCGCGCGCCGCCCCTGAGGCGGACCATCCGCATCGCGACCTGAACGATCGGCTTGACCTCGAGCAGAACGGCGGCGCTGCGCTCGGCCTGGCCGATGTAGTTGACCGTCCAGACTCCGCCGATGGTGGCGCGCGCGGGGATCGCGAACCCGCCGACGGCGTCGGTGCGCCCACCGGCGATCCACTTGCCGCCCGAATCGCGCAGCTCGATTCCGGCGCCGGGGATCACGACGCCGTCGGGCGCCTGCATGCGTCCGCGCAGCACGAACGGCCGGTTGTAGATCCCGCGGATCACCGGCACGATCTTGCCCGCCACCAGTCGCGTGGCGATCTGGCCATCGGCGGTGAGCTGCGTGAGCTGGAAGCTGACGCTGCCGCCCGCGACGGATGTGGCGCTCGGCCCGCCCGTCCACCCGAAGGCCTTGGTCTGGGTCGTGGTGTTGCCGCCGGCGTCGCACACGCTGGTGCGCACCTGGTACTCGCCGTTGGCCATCGCCGACATCGGGAGCTGGTAGCTGAACCCGGCGGGCAGGGTCCCGGCCGCCTGCTCGAACATGGTCTGCCAGGCGCCGTTGGTTGCCGGGCCGTTGATCTCGATGCGCACGGGGCACGCGCCGAACCCGCCGGCGTCCAGCATCGTGAACGACACCACCCCGCCGGGGCTGATGACAACCGGGCTCACCACCGGCACGTCGCGGTCCAGGACCACGACGGGACCGGAGAGCATGAGCACGTTGCCCGCCCGGTCGGTGGCGCGCACCCGGGTGGCGTGGATACCCGCTGCCATCCCGGCCACGCCGACGTCGATGGTGACGGTGCCGGTCGGGTCGGCGACTGAGCCCGCCGCGACGAAGCCGGCGTCCGCCTGCCCGCCGCCGGGGTCGGAGTTGACCAGCACCTCGACCGAGGCCAGGCCGGACGCCGCGTCCGCGAGCGTGGGCAGCGTCACCCTGAACGTCGACGGCGTGCCGGTCGGCGCCGCACGCCATGCCGACAGGTCCGGGGCGACCGGGCTCGTCTGGTCCAGCTTGACCGCCTGGGGCGCAGATGCGCCGGCGAGCGTGGCGAACGTCGGGTCGTGGGCGACGACCCGGATCTCGGCGTCGCCGTCCGCCAGGCCGAACCCGGCCAGCGACGGGGAGAGCAGGTGTTGTCCCTGCCCCAGGTCGGGGCTGCCCTGCTGGTTGTAGGTGGCCAGGTTCGCCCAGGCGCCCGCGCCCTGGCGTATCTGGACCTCGACCGGTCCCAGGCCGTCGGCAACGTTGTCGGCGAGCGCGATGGACACGCGGTTGTCGCGTG
This sequence comes from Miltoncostaeaceae bacterium, assembly GCA_046708705.1. GTDB lineage: Bacteria > Actinomycetota > Thermoleophilia > Miltoncostaeales > Miltoncostaeaceae > CALMEC01. Next base: position 2,735 of record JBKKDD010000285.1, read on the forward strand.
CGCCGGCGGCAGCGAAGTCGCGGATCCAGCCGGAGGGCGCGGCCTGCATGGACGCGGACGGCGCGATCGAGTCGAGGCGCAACGTCGGGGTGGACGCGGTCGCGGTGTTGCCGGCGTTGTCCTCGGTTACCAGGTACAGCTTGGTCGAGCCCACGTCCTTGGCGGGCGCGGACTGGCCGATGTCGACCAGCTCCGCGTCGC
>JBKKDD010000286.1:0-3135 GCA_046708705.1 Miltoncostaeaceae bacterium
GAGCTGGTGCGTCACGCCGTGTTGGCCGAGCGCGCCGGGTTCGACGGCGTCGCGGCCAGCGACCACCTGACCCCGTGGTGGCGGCCGGAGACGGCCCCCGCCCACTGTGCCAACACCTGGGTGTGGCTCGGCGCAGCCGGGCAGGCGACCGAGCGCATCGCGATCGGCTCGGGCGTGACCGGCCTGGTCGGCCGCTACAACCCAGTGGTCGTGGCGCAGCAGATCGCGACCCTCGAGACGATGTTTCCGGGCCGGGCGTTCCTGGGGGTCGGGGCGAGCGAGGCGATGAACGAGGTGCCCGCTGGGATGGACTGGCCCGACGGCGAGGAGCGTCTGCACCGCATGGAGGAGGCCCTCACAATCATCACGCGCCTCTTGGACGGCGAGACCGTGGACTTTCGCGGGGACTTCTTCCAGGCACGCGGCGCGCGCCTGTACCAACTGCCCCCACGGCGCCCGCCGATCTTCATGTCGGCGTTCCACGAGCAGGCGGCCGAGCTTGCCGGACGGGTGGCCGACGGTCTTTGGACACTGCCGTCCCCGACGACCGCACCCAAGGTCATCGCCGCGTACCGTCGCGGCGCTGAGGACGCCGGCCGCGAGCCGGGCGAGATCATCATGCAGACGCTCGCCTCGGTCGACGCCACCGACGACGAGGCCTTCGAGGTGAGCAAGGAATGGAAGCCGAGCATGGACTCTGGGCTCTACATCGACGACATCCACGATCCGGCCGAGATCGAGCAGCGAGGCGAATCGGTGTCGGATCGGATGTTCACCACGGCCAACATGTCTCGGCCGACCCCGACGTCCACGTCCGCAAGCTCAGGCTCGTCGCCGAGCTGGGCGCGACCGCGATCGTGATCGTCAACGCATCGGGGCGGGCGCCGCAGCAGATGATCTCCGTCTACGGCGAGCACGTCCTGCCCGAGCTGCATCCGATCATGCGCTGACGCACGGGGAAGGCGTCAGGCGAAGAGGATCTCGTCGCCCGTCTCGCCCGCCGCCAGGCGCTCGGTGATCTTGGCGACCGCGACGTCGTGCAGGATGGGCATCAAGAGCGCGACCGGGCCGTCCGCGGCGGCGGGGTCCCTGGTGTGGACACGGACGCGTCCCACGAAACAGGTCTTGATCCCGGTCAGGTGCCCGCCCTGCAGCACGTGGACCTGGAAGCCCCACAACGCGGCCGGCGAGTCGGACAGGCTGGTACGAAGCGGTTGCGGCGCCAGCGTGTAGTCGACGCCGTCGACGTTGACGACGAACCTGGGCTCATCGCTCACAGGTCGATCACCTCGCCCGCGGCGGTCACGCCCGCCGCCGCGCCGCCGCGCCGCGGATCACCCGCCCCGGTCAGCCCCCGCGGACCGAATCCGGCGGCCGAGACGCCGCCGAAGAACAGGTTGCGATCTCCCCACCGGTGGACGGCGTGCCCATCGGCGGCGAGCACCGCGACGACCGCGTCGGCAATTCCCCCTTCCACCTCCAGGACGCCGTCTTGCGCGTGGACGCGGGGGCGCTCGATCGCCTGAGGAAGATCCATACCCGCATCGACGACGTTGACGACGGTCTGCAGGATCGCCGAGCGCAGGCGATTGGAGCCCGCCGAGCCGAGCACGACCAGCGGCTCGCGGCCGCGCGTGATGAGCGTCGGGGCCATCATCGACGACAACCTGCGGCCCGGCTCGAGGCGTCCGAAGCCACCGGGGTTGAGATCCTGTTCACCGAGCATGTTGTTGAGGAGGATACCCGTGCCGGGCACCACGACCCCGCCGCCCGACCCGCACGAGGAGGACAGCCCGGCCATCCCGCCCTGGGCGTCGACCGCGCTCGCGTGGGTCGTGCCGGTCGGCTTGCGGGACACACGCGCCAGAAGGCGCTCGGTGACGTCCGGCGCGTGCAGCGTGGCGGCGAAGTCGGGATCGCGGAGCGCGTTGGCGGCGGCCGACGCCCGCGCGATCTGACGGTAGAACCCCGCGTCGTCGGCGACCGCCTCGCCGTCGATCATGCCGAGCGCCGCCGCGATCAGGACCCCGCCGGAGGAGGGCGGCGGGTTGGTGGTCAGCGTGACCTCCCCGTGGTCCATCCGCAGCGGCACGCGCTCGACAACCGTATAGGCGGCCAGATCGTCCGCGGTGACGAGGCCGCCGCGTCGCTCCAGATGGGCGAGCAGGGCCTGACCGAGCGGTCCATCGCACATCGACGCCGCGCCCCCGCGGACGATCTCGTCGAACGTGTCGGCCAGGTCCGGCATCCGAAGCCGCTCGCCCGCCCGCAGGGTGTGCCCGTTGGGCGCGAAGATCGCCGCCGCCTCGGCCGTGTGGGTCAGCATGGCTGCGAGGATCTCGTAGAGATAGGCGACCTGCCGCGTGACGAGCACCCCGTCGCGGGCGAGCCTCACGGCAGGCGCGATGACCTCGGCAGGGGGCAGGCTCCCCAGCCGCGCGAGCGCCGTCATGAGGCCCGGGACCATGCCGGGCACGGCGGTCGACGGCGCGCCGATGTGGAAGATCTGCTCGGCGTCGCCGAACGGCACCGTGAACTCGGTCAGCTCGGCCGGGTCCAGACGCCGGCCCTGCGGGCCGAGGCCCGGGGCGGCGACGAAGAAGTCGAGCAGCGTGGTCTCGCCCTGCGGGGACCGTGCGAGCAGGAAGCCGCCGGCGCCGGGACCGGTCAGCGGGCTCTCCGCCACGGCGGCGGCGAAGGCCGCCGCGCAGACGGCGTCCACGGCGTTGCCGCCACGTGCCAGGATCGCGGCGCCCGCACGTGCGCTCTCGCGATGACCCGCCGCAACCACCGCGACGGGTTGCGCGGCGATGACTACCCCTCGTCCTCCCGCTCGTCCGAAGCGGGAGCACCGGGGTACGGCGATTGGAACAGGCGCGTGCCGGCCGTATCGTCGGCGCGCTCATCTGCGCCGAGCGCCGACAGGTCGGGCGGCTCGGGCGGGTCGTCGGGCCTGAACGGCGATGCGGGCGCGCGTTGCGCGGACGCGACCGGCGCCGGGCGTGACGGAGCGGGCACGCCCGGGAGGTCGGGCTGCCGCGGCGCCGTCGCCCGGCGACCGGTGAAGCCCGCCGCGACGACGGTGACCCACACCTTGCCTTCCAGATCGGGGTCGACGGTGGCGCCGAAGATGAT
>JBKKDD010000287.1:0-6041 GCA_046708705.1 Miltoncostaeaceae bacterium
CCCACCTGGCTGCCGGGCGCCGTCGACCCCGCCGAGCTGCCCTATCCGGTGCTGCTGAAACCCCGCATGGGCTTCGCGGGCCGGCACATCCACCGGTGCGCCGACTCGGACGAGCTGGCCTTCTTCCTGCGCTACAGCCCGGCCGAGAGCGTGGTGCAGCGGGCGCTGCCGGGCCTGGAGTTCTCGATCGACTGCCTGGGCGACCTGGACGGGCGGGCGCTCGGGGCCGTGCCGCGGGCGATGATCCAGAGCAAGGGCGGCGAGCAGATCAAGGGCGAGACGCTGGACGATCCTCAGCTCGTCGAGCTGGGCGCGGCGACGGTCGACGCCCTCGGCCTGGCCGGGCCGAGCACGGTGCAGTGCTTCCGCCTGGACGGCGAGATCCTGGGCATCACCGACATCAACACCCGCTTCGGCGGGGCGTTCCCCCTGCCGCTTGCCGCGGGCGGCGGCTACCCCGAGCTGATCGTGCGGATCGCCGCGGGCGAGCGCCCCGAATCGCGCGTGGGAGCCCACCGCGCCGGGGTCGTGATGACCCGGTACCTGGCCGAGACGATCCTGCACCGGTCACCCGACGGGCTTCTGGCCGTCCCGGACAACGGATAGGTTGCCGGACGTGGAGCGCGAGATCACACTCGGCGATTACGGGCGTGTGCTGTGGAGCGGGCGCTGGGTGGTGCTGATCGCCATGATCGGGGCGGCCCTGGTGGGGCTCATCGTCAGCATCACCCGTGAGACCACCTACACGTCCCAAAGCATCGTCTACCTGGGGCTGGTGACCACCGCCCGCACCGGCGTTCCGGTCTCCACGCCGTTCACAACTCCCGCCACCGCCCAGAAGGCGCTGGCCGCCGACCGGTGCGTGCAAGCCGCCGCGGACGCGGTCGGCATCAACTTCGCTCGCGTCAAGAGGGGCGTGACCTTCATCGTCGAGCGGGTGCCCGGCGCCGTCGGCGGCAACCAGCCGACCGTGGCGACGATCCGCTACAGGGACCGCGACCGCGCCACCGCGATCAAGGTCACCAACGCCTACACCGACGGGGTGTTCCAGGTGGTGAAGAGCTTCTACCAGGGCGTGCTGGACGCCGAGCAGCGGATCGTCGATCGCAGCAACGCGCGTATCGCCGTGATCGAGCGCTCGTTGGATCGTCTCCGTACCCGCCCCGACGCGACCGGATCCGCGCTCACCTCGTTGCAGCAGGAGCTCGCGGCGCTGAACGAGCGCGCCGACGAGGCGATCCTGGTGCTCGAGAAGACCAAGCAGATCGAGCAGCCGAGCATCATCTCCAAAGCCACGTCGGCCGCCTCATCCGCGCGCCCCGGACAGCGGCTGCGGGCGATCGTGTTCGGCGCAGTGCTCGGCCTGATCCTGGGGGCGATCGTGACGTTCGTCTGGCGAGGGAGCCCTGCGGGCCGTGCTGCGATCACCTAGGCGACATCTGGCGACGCTGCTCGCGACGGCCGCGATCGTCGCCGGCTGCGGCGGCGAGGACGAGGGCGCCGCGCCAACGTCGTCCACCCCGCCGACCACATCCAACACTCCGGCCGCGGCCGAGGTGACGATCACCGTCATCGACGGCGACACGCGCGAGCCGCTCTCCGGCGCCACCGTACGGGCCATCGACGTGCAGTCCGGCCAGCCCACGGCGGAACTGGTCGCCGACGACCAGGGCGTGGCGCGCGTCCCGGAGGGGACGGCGCTGGCCCAGGCGGAGATCGCCGGCCACGCGCCCGACGCGCGCACCATCCCCGCCGGCAAGACCGCGGCCACGATCCCGCTCTATGACCCCAAGCTGCAGAGCCCCGAGTACGGCGGCGGACCGGCCCGTACCAGGTACGTCCCGGGCGTGCGCGTGCCGGTTCCCTCGGGCCCGCCGACGTGGGACTGGACCGGCAGGTCGCTGCTGGAGTTCCCGCCGGTCGTCGCACGCGGGATCGCCGCGCTCGCCACCAATGCCGGACGCGTGATCGTGTTCAACGCCCGCACCGGCTACATCATCTGGCACAAACGGCAGAGCGCCACGATCCCGATCGCCGCGTCGCCGGCGATCATCCCGGAGCAGGGGGCACTGTTGGTCGCGGGCATGGACGGACGGCTGGTCGCGTACTCACTGGCCAACGGGCGCGAGCTGTGGACGTTCAGCACCGGCAGGAGCCCGATCGAGTCCTCGCCGCTGGTGAGCGACGGAACGGCCTACATCGGCGCGCACAACGGCCGGCTCTACGCGGTCGCGACCGAGAGCGGCAAGCGCCGCTGGACGTTCCAGGCGGCCGGTGACATCAAGGGAAGCGTCGCCAAGTCCGGCGACACGATCGTCTTCGGCGACTACTCGGGCACGATCTACGGGGTGTCGACGTCCGGCATCGAGCTGTGGCGCACCCGGGTCGGCAAGCGCCTGTACGGCGGACCCGGGATCTCGGGCAACACCGTCGTGATCGGCGACGTGGGCGGCGCGGTCATCGCCGTCGACCTGCGCACCGGCCGGCAGCGCTGGCGCCGCGCCACCGGCAACGCCGCCGTCTACTCGAGCCCGGCCATCGCCAACGGCACGGTGTTCATCGGCTCCTACAACGGGCGCTTCGAGGCGCTCGACCTGGCCGACGGCAGCGTGCGCTGGTCTTTCGACGCCGGAGGCCGTATCTCGGGCTCGGCCACCGTCGTCGGCGACACCGTCTACACCGCGGTCCTGACGCGCCCTGGCCAGCCCAAGCGCACGTACGGGCTCGACGTCACGGACGGGTCGGAGCAGTGGAAGAACGGTGACGGGCGCTACTCACCCGCCGTCGGCGCCGGGCGGACGCTCTACATCGTCGGGAGCAACTCGTTCTATGCCTACCGGACGGAGTAGCCGCCGGGTCGCGCTCATCTGCATCGGCCTGCTGCTCGTGCTCGCCGCCGGCGCAGGGGCCTACCTGCTGACCCGCGGGGGGGCGGGCGATATCGAGGGCAGCATCGAGGGGTTCGTCGCGACGCAGACCGGTCCGGCCACACCGGTGCAAGCCGGCACGTGGCCGGAGTACGGCTTCGACCAAGGACGCACCCGCGCCAACGAGGATCTGGACCTCGCCCCGCCGTTCACCGAACGCTGGCGTTACGACGCCAAGTCGTTGCTGGAGTTCCCACCCGTGGTGGGCGACGGTCGCGCCGTGTTCGGCACCAACGACGGCCGCGCCGTCGCCATCGACACCACGAGCGGCCGTGAGCTGTGGTCCACCAAGCTGGCCGGCCAGATGGCGTCGTCCCCGGCCCTGTCCGGCGACGTGGCCCTGTTCGCGACGACCCGCGGACGCCTGGTGGCGCTCGACGTGACCGACGGGGTCCGCCGGTGGAGCATCCGCGCAGGCTCCAGCAGCGAATCCTCGCCCCTCGTCATCGGTGACAGCGCGTACATCGGAACGCTGGACGCGACCGTGCTGCGCGTGCGGGTCGCCACCGGCGAGATCGTCTGGAAGGTCAGGGCGCCGGGCGAGATCAAGGCCAGCCTGGCCGCTGCGGGGACCAACGTGGTGGTCGGCGACTACGCCGGGCGCATCAGCGCGTTCGCGCAACGTGACGGCAAGGTGCGCTGGCAGGTGACGAGCCCCGCGCCCCGGTTCCGCGGTCCCGGGCGGTTCTACGCCGGGCCCGCCGTCGCCTATGGGCGCGTCTACATCGGCAACATCAACAACCGGGTCCTCGCGGTGCAGGCCGGCAGCGGCAAGCGGGCCTGGGTCAGGACGCTCGGCGACTTCGTGTACTCGAGCGCCGCGCTCAGCCGCCAGACGGTCTACGTCGGAAGCTACGACCACAAGCTCTACGCCTTGGACGCCGTCACCGGCAAGGTGCGCTGGAGCTTCGACGCCGGTGAGCGCATCTCGGGGTCGCCGTCGGTCATCGGCGGGCTCGTCTACGTCTCGACGCTGGCCCGCGGCGGGCGCAACGGCACGACGTTCGCCGTCGACGCCGAGACCGGCAAGTCGACCTGGAAGTTCCCCGACGGTCGCTACAGCCCCGCCGTGGGCGTGAAGGGCCTGCTGATCCTGACCGGACGGCAGGTGCTGTACGGGCTCGTCCCGAGGTGAACGCACAGGGGATCGCGCGCGCGGCCGGCATCGTCGCCCTGTTCGGCGTGCTCTCCCGGCTCCTGGGGTTCGTGCGCGAAGCCGTGCTGTCGCGGACGTTCGGCACCCAAGGGCAGGGCGGCGCCCAGGCGGACGTGTTTGCCAACTCCCTGTTCCTGGTCAACACGGTCGCAGCGCTCTTGCTCTACACACTGGTCACGCTGATCATCCCGGCGTTCGAGCAGGAGCGCGAGGAGCGCGACGAGGAGTCCGCGTGGGGGCTGCTCTGGACCGTCGGCGCCTGGGTCGTGGTCGGCCTTTGCGCCGTCGGCGCGCTGGTCGCGATCTGGCCGCAGGCCCCCACCGCGCTGTTCGGGCTGGACGCGCAGCGGGCCGAGCTGATGGAGCACCTGGTGCGCATCATGTCGGCGGGCCTCGCCCTGCAGGGGATCTCGGGCCTGCTGACGGCGGTTCTGCAGTCCCAGCGACGGTTCGTGGGGCCCGCCGCGGTCGGCGTCGCGTTTAACCTGGGCGTAATCCTGGGGTTGGTGATCGGCGGGCGCAGCGTGGAGGCCGCGGCGTGGGGCATGGTGGCCGGCGCCGGCGCGCAGGTGCTCTTCCAGCTTCCGCAGCTCATCGGCGTGCTGCGCACCGCGCCCGGCCGTCCCACCTGGACGCACCCTCGGCTGCGGTCGTTCAGCACCCTCGCGGTGCCGGTGCTCGCCGCGTCGCTGTCCCAGCAGATCAACGGGTTCACCGACAAGCTGTTCGCGAACTCGCTGGAGTTCGGCCGCACTGCCGCGCTCAATTACGCCAGTGCCGCGGGCTCGGCGCCGCGCACGATCCTGCTGATGCCGCTGCTCGCCCCGATCTTCCCCGTGATCTCGCGGATGCTCGCCGAGGGACGCCGCGACGAGACCGTCATCGCATTCAACCGCGCGGCCGGAGTGCTGGGGCTGGTCTCGATCCCCATGGGCGCGTTCTTGATGGTCTACCCCTCGGAGGTCGCGCGCATCCTGTTCGGCGGATCTCGATGTGACGCGCTCTGCGTGGCCGACATCGCCGGGCCGCTGCGCTGGTACGCCCTGGCGGTATGGGCCGCGTTCATCGGCTACCTGCTCAACCGCAGTCTGAGCGCCGCCAACAAGGCGCGGGAGATCATGGTCGCCACCCTCATCACCGTCGCCGCCACGATCGGGCTGGACCTGATCCTGCTGGGACCGATGGGGCACTCCGGGCTCGCGCTGGCGACCGCGCTCGGCGTGATCCTGAACACGGTGATCACCACCCGCATGCTCGCGCGGGCGCTGCCGGGCTTCTCGCCGCGCCATCTGATCGCCCGGCAGGCTCGCCTGATCGCCTGCGGCACCATCGCGGCCGGCGCGGCGCTGGGTCTCGACACCGTGTTGTCGAGCGCGGACCGCTCGACGCTCGACACCGCGGGGCCCCTGGCGGTCAAGATCCTGGCCGGGGCGATCGTCTACCTGCTTGCGGTGCGACTGCTCGCAAGGCCGGAACTGGCCGAGGGCGCGCGATCGCTGCGCGCGCTCGGACGCAGGGCGCGGCCCGCATGAGGACCTCGCGCGCGGGCGCAGCCGCGCTCGTCGGCGTCCTGGTGCTGGCCGGCCTGGCCGCCCGGGTGGCCGCGTACACCGGCCAATCCTTCTCGTGGGCATCGGACGAGTCGCGGTTCCTCGGCGTCGTCCAAAACCTGTCGAACGGGCACTTCCCGTCGGGCGACGCCGAGTGGTTCGGCAGCCGCATCGGCCTGCTGTGGCCGGTCGCAGGGCTCTTCCGGCTGCTCGACGGCAGCGACGCAGTCGCCGCGATCTGGCCGCTGGCGGTGTCGCTGGCAGGCATCGTGGTCGCGTATCTGCTGGGCCGGGACCTGGCGAGCTCGCGGGTGGGTCTCGTCGCGGCGGCGCTGGTCGCGGTGGCGCCGCTGGAGGCGCTCGTGGCGGCCCGCCTTCGCCCCGACGCCATGATGCCCGCCCTGCTTG
>JBKKDD010000288.1:0-3265 GCA_046708705.1 Miltoncostaeaceae bacterium
CGGCGACGCAGGCCTCGTCGAGGTCCGCCACGAACCGCGCGAGCGTCGGCGCGGGCACGGCCGCGGCCACGTCCCGGCCGCTGATCGAGGGGTCGTTCGGCTCGCGTGCCATGTAGATGTCGGTGACGACGACGACGTCGGCGGCCCCCAGCGCCGTGCCGAACTCCCTGACCAGGGCCTTGGTGCGTGAGGGCAGGTGGGGCTGGAAGACCACGACCAGGCGCTCGGGGCGGTGGCTTCGCGCCGCCGCGAGCGTGGCGGCGATCTCCACCGGGTGGTGGGCGTAGTCGTCGACGACCGTCACGCCGCCGACCACGCCGCGCCGCTCGAATCGCCGACCGACGCCCGTGAACGAGCGCAGGCGCTCGAGCGCCGCCGCGGCGTCCACCCCGCACCAGTCGGCCAGGGCGACCGCACACGCCGCGTTGGTCTGGTTGTGGCGACCGGGAACGGCGAGCTCGAGCGGCAGGGACCGGCCGTTGGCCATGACGAGTATGGCGGCGTCCGGCGGTCCCTGGACCGCGCAGAAGAATGCGCCGCCGGGCGCGTCGCCGACCGTTCGCACCGGGCACGCCGCGGCGCCGGCGACCGCGCGGGCGCGCGCGTCCGGACCCACCACCAGCACGCCGGACGCCGGAAGCCGGCCGACGAACTGCGCGAACACGGCCTCGACGTCGGCCAGGCTGGCGTAGGTCGCGTGGTGGTCGTGGTCGACGTTCAGCAGGATCGCGGCCTCGGGCGCGAGCTTCAGCAGTGAGCGGTCGCTCTCGTCGGCCTCGGCAACGAACCACGGCCCGTCACCCCAGACGGCTCCGGTCCCGCCGCCCTCCGGGATCGTGGCGCCGATGCAGGCCGAGGAGTCCTGGAGCACGTGGGCGAGCATCGCGCTGGTCGTCGACTTGCCATGCGCGCCCGCGACGGCGAGGCCGCGTCGACCCGACATGAGCTCCGCCAGGAGATCGGCCCGGTGCAGCACCGGCACGCCGAGCGCCACGGCCGCGATACGCGCCGGGTTGTCCGCCGCGATCGCCGTCGAGACCACGAGCGCGTCGACGCCCGGCGGGATCGCCTCGGCGGTGTGGCCGGCGCGGGCATCGACACCGATCGCCCGCAGCTCGCGCAGCACGTCGGAATCGTCACGGTCGGTGCCGCTGACGGTGTAGCCGGCCTGCGCCGCCAGACGCGCCAGGCCGCTCATACCGGCGCCGCCGATGCCGACCAGGTGCAGGGCGCGGACGCTCACGCTGCGGCCAGTTGCAATGCCATTCGCGCAATCACCTGCGCCGCATCGGGCCGTGCGACCGTCCCTGCGGCCTGGGCCATGGCCGCGCGGCGCGCCGGGTCGTCGAGTAACTCCTGGACGAGCGACGCGATGCGCTCGCCGCTGCACTCGGCGTCGGGGACAAGCACCGCGGCGCCGGCGTCGACCAGCCACTGGGCGTTCTTGGTCTGATGATCGGCGGTCGCGTACGGGTACGGGACCAGGATCGACGGCCGGCCGATCGCCGCGAGCTCAAACACGGAGCCGCCCGCACGGGAGATGACCAGGTCGGCAGCGGCGACCGCGTCATGGAAGTCGTCCAGATAGCCGCGGAGGTCATAGCGCGGTCCCGGGTCGCGCCCGGCCAGCAGCCCGCGCACCTCCTCGAGCTGCCCCGCGCCCGCCAGGTGGATCAAGGTGAACGGTGGACCGTCACCAAACGCCTCGGCGACCGCCCGGTTGATGGTGCGGGCTCCCTGGCTGCCGCCTGCGACCAGGACGCAGATCACGTCGTCGGGGACGCCGAGCGCCGTGCGCCCCGCCGCGCGTGTGGCCGCGGCGACCTCGACGCCGATCGGCCGCCCGGTCACCACGTACTTGTCGCCGGTGCGCCCCGCGATCGGGAACGCAAGGGCGACGCGGCGCGCGATGGGCGCGGCCAGACGGTTGGCCAGCCCCAGGTGGGAGTCCGCCTCGGTCAGAAGGACGGGGATCCGCATCAGCCACGCCGCCAGCGCGACCGGCCCGGCGACGTATCCGCCGCCGCCGATCACCACGTCGGCACGGCGACGGCGCAGCACCGCCATCGCCCGCGGCACGGCGAGCACCGCGAGACCGATGCCGACCAGGTTCTTGGGGGTCGCGCGCCGCTCCAGGCCCCGCATCGGCACGACGTCCTCGGCAATCCCAGATGCGGCCACAAGACCTGCGCCGCTGCCCCGCCCGGTGCCGATGAACGTGACGGTCGCGCCCTCAGCTCGCAATGCGTCGGCGGTCGCGAGCGCCGGTTTGACGTGACCCGCCGTTCCGCCGGCCGCGATCACCACCCGGGTCGTTGCTGGTGCGGGCACGGCGCGCATGTGTTGCCTTCCCCCGTCGTGAGATGTTGACAAGCATTCCGATTCCTCCAAGGAATACCACGAGGCTCGTCCCGCCCGCCGAGACCAGGGGCAGCGGCACGCCGGTGACCGGCAGCAGGCCGAAGACCTGGCCCAGGTTGACCACCGCCTGGATGCAGATCAGCGACGTGATCCCGGTTGCGAGCAGACGTTGGTGCAGGTCGCGGGCGCGGAAGGCGATCCGGAATCCCGCGATGCCGAGCACGACGAACGCGCAGATCATGGCGAACAGGCCGATCAGCCCGAGCTCCTCGCCGATGATCGCGCCGATGAAGTCGGTGTGGGCCTCGGGGAGGAAGAAGTACTTCTGGATACTGTTGCCGAGGCCGCGGCCGAAGACGCCGCCCGATCCGATCGCGATCTGCCCCTGCACGCTCTGGAATCCGTCGCCTGTCGGGTCTCCCCACGGGTTGACGAAGGAGACGACCCGGGCCCGCTGGTATGGGGACGACATCACGAGCAGCACGACGAGGCCGCCCAGCACGCCCACGATCCCCCCCAGCTTCTTGACCGGTGCGCCGGCGACGAACACCATCGCGAGCGCGGTCATCACCAGGGTGCCTGTGGTCCCCAAGTCGGGCTCGACCACGATCAGCACCGCGAGCAACCCGGTCATCAGGATGATGGGCATGAGCCCCTTGGGCTTGGTCAGGCGCCGCGGGTCGCGGGCGACGACGACCGCGATCCATAGGATCAGCGCCATCTTCGCGAGCTCGGACGGCTGCAGCTGGAGGGGGCCAACTGCCAGCCAACGCTTGGCGCCGTTGACGAAGACGGAGTGCACAGGGAGCCCCGCCGTGGGAAGCACCAGCACCGCGACCAGCGAGCCGATCGCCGTGGCCATCGCGACCGGCGCGACCCGACGAAATGCATCCGGCCCGACCCG
>JBKKDD010000289.1:0-3152 GCA_046708705.1 Miltoncostaeaceae bacterium
GCCGAGGTGTACCTGGCCGGGTGGCGTGGGCACAGCCAGCTTTCACTGGCCCTCGCCTCAGCGGACCTGCTGGCGGTGCCCTCGGTGGCCGAGAGTTTCGGCTTGGTTTACATGGAGGCGATGGCGATGGGCGTGCCGCCGATCGCTTGCGACGCCGAGGGGCCGCCGACGTTCATCGACGGCGATCCCGGCTCTCCCGACCGGACGGGCTGGCTTGTGCGCCCGGACGACGAAGCCGCGCTGGCAGACGCACTCGCAGCCGCGGCGGGCGACGCGGCCGAGCGGGCGCTGCGCGGGGCCAACGGGCGGGCGATGGTGGCCAGACGCTTCACCTGGCCGGCGATCGCGGCGGACCTCGCAACGCTCTACGACGAGGTCACGGGTGCTTGAACCGGAGAGGCACGTCGTGGCCCATCCGATTCGGTAGTCGTACGACTCCGCCAGGTGTAGCGACCGTGGATACAGCTTCGCCGGGCGAGGTCCCGGTAACCTCCGGTGGCGAGCTACTCGTTCGCCACCGGGTCTGCGCGGCGCGGCCTCAGACGAACTCGAGCAACCGCCGAGCATTCACCTCGCGTGCCTGGCACCCGGAGGTGAACGGTGTTCGCCTCCGCAATCCCGGGTAGCCTGAGCCCCATGCGTTGGCGGCCGCTCATCGCATTCCTGCTCACCCTTGGGGTGGCTGCAGGCGTCGCCGGGCCGGCGTGGGCGGCGGATGAGGTGTTCGACACGTACTCGAGGCTGGCGAGCGCCGGAGCGTCGCCGGCGCCGCTCGTCTTCCCCACGATCCCCGCGTCGCGGGCTGACGAGGTGCTGGACGACTCCGGCAATGCCGAGCGTGGGGGCAAGCCCTACGTTCTGCGGTTGGTGTGGCGCATGAAGGGTGCCCCCTTCACCCCGCGGGCGATCATCGAACTTCGCCGGGGCCGGGTGCAAACGCTCCGGCTTCCACCTGGCCTGGGTCGAAGGCGGGCTGGTGTACGAGCTGCTGACTGGGCAGCCGCGCCGCGTCCCGCTCCGAGCCCTGCGGAGGATGGCGGGTGCGCTCGAGCCGATCAGCGGACAGTTCGCCGGCAGCGTCGACCTGCCCGATCAACGGGGCGTGAGCGCCGTCGGCCACGTGACCCCGCGGACGATCTCCCTCGCCGTCGACGTGGTCGGTGCCTGCACCCGCCCGGACGGAACGCCGACGGCCAATGCGCCGATTGCAGGCTCCGGGACCGTGGCCTTGGCGTCTCGCCAGGGAGCGACCTTTGCCACGCCCGTGTCCAGCCGGGCGAACTCCGGCCTCGGCATTCCCGTCTGGGCCATCAATGCATCGGGCACCGTCGCACCGGGAGGAATCACGATCACCATCGATGCCTCTGTGACCATCCCTCCGTCGCTGTACTTCCCTGAGGGCGCCACCTGCGCGACATCTCCCCTGACCGCCACGCTCCTGCCCATCGCCACCTGACCGTTTACCTCCGCGTAACCGTTTACCTCCGCGTGCCAGGCACCCCAGGTGAATGCCCGGCCGCCGACACGGACCGCAGTCGGTAGCTGATCGCCGACCGCGTGACACCCGCTCCGGCCGCAATCTGCGTGGGGCTGTAGCCCAAGGCGCGACACACCCGCGTTGCGTCGAGCGCCCAGTCCGCCGGATCACGCGACCGGATTGAACGCCACGTACCGCACCAAGCGGCCCATCACATCCCGCATCCCCTCCGCGCATCGCCGGTCGGGTCACGTGTTTGGTGGGCGCTATCGCGCTGCGCTGATCTCGTTGAGGTTGCGGGCCGCGCGGGGTGGCGGGGTCGGCAGGTACAGGTCCATCGGTCGCACATGACGCCGGAAGGGGATCTGCCGTGGGGCAGCTACCGCGCGTTGGCACATGGTCTTCCTGGCGACGGTTCTGCTGGGCTCTGCCGGCGGGTGCGTATGTGGATCAGCTCCGGTCGGCTGGTGATGAAGCGGGCGAACCCGTCGGCTTTGAACGCCGGGCCGTTGCGCTGATCGGCCGTACCTCGCCGGTGTCAGGGTCGGTGACGAGCTCCAGCAGGGTCGTGTCGTTGAGTCGCTCGGCCTCGTCGATCGCAAGCTGGATCGCCGTAATCGCGTCCTGGTGATTTTGCGTCATCGACACGTGCCAGCCGAGCTCTGCCTTCGCCCAGTAGTCGGCGCAGCCTGAGATCCGCCAAGTGCCGCCCCGGGTGGTCTCGTACTCGGTGAAGTCCAGCTGCCACACCTGATTCGGCCCCGAGGGTGGCACGACGAACGCCGCCCGGCGGGCGGCAGCGAGGTCTTTGCGCTGGCGGGTGTAGTCCGGCTCCAGCACACGGCCATTGCGCTTCAAGGCTCTGAGCGCCGTGGAATCCGTCACCGCGCACCCATCGGTGCGTGCGATCTGGGCGACCTTCCGGTGCCCCCATGCCAGCCACTGGTCAGCCACCTCGACGAGCTTCTCCTCGACCTGGTCCTGGGCCGGTGTCGGCCACGGCCCCCGCGTCGGCCGGCCATCACGGGACCTGGCTTGCCAGCGACGGTAGGTGCGCTCAGGGACGCCGACCAACAAAGTGAACCTCGAGGTCGGCATCCCGGCGTCCTGGCGGATCATCTCAAGGTCCTCGAAGGGCCCAAACGGCCTTCAGCCGAGCGCTTCCACACCCTCAGCTGCACGTGCGCCTCGCCGAGGGCGGCCCGAAGCTCCTCGATCTCAGTGAGCAATTCGCGCTCGCGTGGATCGCTGATGCCGCTACGGTCGCCCTCGGCGAGGCCATCCTTCGCCCCGGCGAGAAACTGCTGCTTCCAACGGCTCACAGATTGCTCGCTGACCTTCCCGTGGCGGGCGGCCTGAGCGATCGTCATCTCACCCGACACCACCGACAAGACAAGCCTGGGCTTCTCCTCGGTCGGTATCACCGGCGGTCGTCCCATTCGCTTGCTCCCTTCTCAGGAGCCCGACTTACGACCCTGCCACGTTTCGTGAAGCGGGATAAACCAGCCAAAGGCCCCCGCACAGACAGGGCGCGTCGTATCGTGGCGTGGGTGGTGGTCGGCATCGCGCGCGCCTCTCGCCAGTGTGTGTCGATCAGCAGGAGATCCGAACCTCCGCGCTGCAGCTGTCGGCGCCCGTGCCACCCGAGGCGCGGTCAAATCCCGAGCCTCCGACA